>NZ_CALIII010000116.1 GCF_938018145.1 uncultured Campylobacter sp. | reverse complement strand
CGTCGGTTTTGACGGGGCATGTGTTTGCTAGTGATACTGCTACACCTATAAATACGGCCAGCTATAACGCTCTTTTAAAAGAGTATATAAACGGCCCCGGTAGCGGCAAGGATTTTGAAGCGCATAACTTTGAAAAATACGCGAGCGACTTGCAAATTTACTGCCAAAAAGGCGTGCCGTATGCATGTTATGATTTAGGTTATCTGTATTGGCTTGGGATAGGCGTGGTTAAAGATCAAGCTAGAGCGGCAACACAATATTTTTAGTTTGTTGATCGCTTTGATAGGGAAAAAGGTGAGGATAATATAAAAAAAGTTAACGATCAAATAAAGTATATTTTGGATTATTCTAATAAAAGGGAAAATCGTAGTGATGAGGAAATTATAAATTATATAAAAGCAGAACATTTGGCTTCTTTTACAGATTGCATTTTTAAGAAAAATGAACTTTTTATGAGAGACGGTAACACGTATTTAGACAAAGACTACTCGTGTTTAAGTGCTTTTTTACTACAAAGACTACTGCCCGCTGATATGCTCTACACTTATGAGATATTCGGCGATAAAAAGATGGATAAAGACACTCTTACGAAAATGCTTTTAAAGGCCGAAGCGCGTAAAAATGGATTTGTGGGCTCGGAGTTGTTTTGGCTGCTACGAGATATGTATTTGCCGGCCGGGGGTTTTAAAGAAGGGTTTTTTAAGAATTTATTCGGCGACGACACGTCAAATTTAAGCCAAACTCAAAAAAAATGACAAAATTTAGAGCGTTTAACGCTCTAAATTCTACTAAACTCTCCACATTACTTTAGCCAAAATTATCATTACGATGCACAAAACAAGGGCGATGACGTGCGAGTATTTGCCGAAGGGATCGGGCTTTTTGAGCTTATAGACGTAAAAGAGCGATATCGCCGTGATTAGGCACATTAGCCCTAGCACGCCGATCTTGGTCGCGAGTAAAATTTGAAACGAGCTACCCAGCCATCCGTTCTCGCCGCCAAAATAATCCTTTGCCATATAAACGCCGCTGATAATTAACATCAAAAACGCCGTACCGAAAACCTTTGCGCTACCTTTGGTGTAGGCTTTTTTGACGCGAGCCAGCGTGTCCTCGTCTATGTGCTTTTTGGCAAACGGAAATATACAAACGTCGAAAAACACGTAACCGACGAAGGCGACGGCGCTCAAAATATGAACGATCAGGAAAAATAGATACATTTAGGACCTTTTTTGTTTGATTATATTTAAATCGGTAGTCCAAACTGATGATTTTGGTTAAGGATTGTGCTGAAAATGGTCAAATTTAATCTACCGGCGAAGCGGCAAATTTGCAAAAAACAAGCGGGTCAAAAACTACTTGAAGTCAAATTTGGATTGGGTAAATTTGAGATAACGAATTTAGAGATTTATAAAAATCCGCCCGTCAAATTTAACGGGCGGGGCAAATTTAAGGGCGCGTAAAAACGCTAAAACCTTAAATTTGCGTTTAAAACCCTTGCACAAACAAGGGCTAAATTTTACTCGACTTCGGCGTCGATGACGTCGTCGTCTTTTTTCTTGCCGCCGTTTGCTTGCTCGCCCGCGGCGCCGTCTTTTTTATACATCGCTTCGGCTAGCTTGTGGCTGGCTTCGCTTAGAGTTTTGACCTTCGCGTCGATCTGCTCTTTGCTCGCGTTTTCGTCTTTTAGCGTCTCTTTTAGCTCGTCAAGCGCCTTTTGGATGCGCTCTTTGTCCTCGGCAGGGATTTTCTCGCCTAGCTCATCAAGGCTCTTTTGCGTTTGGTGCGCTAGTGCGTCGGCTTGGTTGCGAGCCTCGACCGCGTCTTTGCGCTTTTTGTCGTCCTCTTTGTGTAGCTCGGCGTCTTTGACCATGTTGTTGATCTCGTCTTCGCTTAGGCCGCTTGAGCCTGAGATCGTGATGTTTTGGGCTTTGCCGGTAGCCTTATCTTTAGCAGAGACCGTTAGGATACCGTTGGCATCGATATCAAACTCTACTTCGATCTGCGGCACTCCGCGAGGAGCAGCAGGGATGCCCTCTAGGTTAAACTGACCCAAAGACTTGTTGTCGCGGGCAAATTCGCGCTCGCCTTGTAGCACGTGGATCGTGACGGCGCTTTGGTTATCCTCGGCGGTTGAAAATACCTGATTTTTCTTAACCGGGATAGTCGTGCCTTTTTCGATGATTTTTGTCATCACGCCGCCTAGAGTCTCGATACCTAGGCTTAGCGGAGTGACGTCTAGGAGCAACACGTCCTTCACGTCGCCTTTGATAACCGCGCCTTGGATCGCCGCGCCGATAGCTACGACTTCGTCCGGATTTACGCTTTTATTTAGCTCTTTGCCAAACGCCTTTTTGACCTCTTCTTGAACTAAAGGCACGCGCGTCGAGCCGCCCACCATGACGATTTCTTTTATATCTTTTTTGTCAAGTCCGGCATCTTTTACGACCTCGTTTATCTTGGTGATCGTTTGAGCGACCAGATCCTCGATCATACCTTCAAATTTAGCCCTAGTTAGCGTCTTTGTGAGGTGTTTAGGACCCGTAGCGTCGGCGGTGATAAACGGTAAATTTATCGTCGTTTCTTGAGCCGAGCTTAGCTCTTTTTTAGCCGTTTCGGCTGCCTCTTTTAGGCGCTGCATAGCCATCACGTCGGTTTTTAGATCGATGCCCGAGTCGCTTTTAAATTCGCTCGTTAGCCAGTCGATTAGGCGGTTATCGAAATCATCGCCGCCTAGAAACGCGTTACCGCCGGTAGCTAAAACCTCGACCACATTATCGCCTGTTTCTAGCACCGTAACGTCAAACGTACCGCCGCCTAGGTCGTAAACCATGATCTTTTCGGACTCTTTTTTATCTAGACCGTAAGCAAGAGCCGCCGCGGTAGGCTCGTTTATGATACGAAGCACGTTTAGTCCCGCGATCGTTCCTGCTTCTTTCGTCGCCTTTCTTTGGCTGTCGTTAAAGTACGCAGGCACGGTGATGACGGCGTCTACGACTGTTTCGCCCAGATAGCTTTCAGCGTCCTCTTTTAGCTTCATTAGCACTTTGGCCGAGATTTCTTGCGGAGTGTAGACTTTGCCCGCGATCTCGATAGCGCACGCACCGTTTCTATCTACGACGTGGTACGGCAACCTAGCTTTAGCTTCCTGCGCGTTTTTCTCGTTGCTCATTAGGCCCATTATTCTTTTGATAGAGTAGATGGTTTTTTCAGGGTTTGTGACGGCTTGGCGTTTTGCGCTGTCGCCTACTAAAATTTCGCCCTTATCGGTAAACGCCACAACCGAAGGAGTCGTGTTTTTACCCTCTTTGTTCGGGATTACCTTGCTTTCGCCTCTCTCATACACGCTTACGCATGAATTCGTCGTTCCTAGGTCTATACCTATTACTTTTGCCATTGTTTTTCCTTTTTATTAGATTTTTCTTTCAAATTTTACTTTGCTATCGATACCATCGCAGGTCGTAAAACTCTGCCGTTGATGAGGTAGCCTTTTTGTATCACTTGCACGATCTTGCCTTTTTCCACGTCTTCGCTTTCTACTTGCAGCATTGCATTGTGGAAATTCGGATCAAAGTCCTCGTTCGCTTCGATCGCGGTGATGCCGTTTTTCTCGAAACATTTTTTAAACTGATCTATCGTTATATAAATTCCTTCTTTGATTTTTGCCGCATATTCGTCGCCTTCGGTTTCAAAATTTACCGCCATCTCAAGCGCGTCTATCACCGGAAGCAGATCCCGCGCAAATTTCTCGTTTGCATATGTCGCAATGTCCGCTTTTTCCTTTTCAAAACGCTTTTTGATGTTTTCAAAGTCCGCATTGGCTCTATAATACTTATCCGTTAGCTCCTCGAGCTGCTTTTGAAGCTCGACGTATTTCGCGTCAAGGCCCTCAAAGCTGATACTCTCGTCGAAATTTGACGGGATTTGCTGCTCAAGTTCTACGTTTTCATTCTCGTTCATGCCGCCTCCTTTAGGTTGTTTAAAAATCTTTCATAATCATTATAAATACTGCCCGCGCAAAGCATTTTAGCCTCTTTGCCATCAAAATTTACGCCAAACTTCATGCCTAGGTAATTTTCGCCAAAAAATACTAAATTTGAGTCAAAAACCATCTCAAAACTAGGGCTTAGCGCGTTTTTAAAGCTCTCGCCGAAAATTTCAAGCGCTATCTTTTCGTTTTCTAAAAAGCGAATTTTAGTGCGTTTTAGTTCAGCTATCTTATTTCTTAGCTCGTTTAGACCCACCTGCATACAGGTAAGCTCGAGTCTATCAAGATCTATGCCAATGAGATTGCTCAAAAACTTCTCTACCTTCGAGTTAAATTTGAGCGCTATCTCGTCCTCGCTAAAGCTCAAAATCAAAAATCTATTGTTTAAATTTAAGACCTCGTTTAGCGTTTGGGTTTTGCTTTCAAAAACCATCGCGTAAATTTCAAATTTATCGCTTAGCAACTTTAGTAGGCTAGGATTTGCGATATTTAGCGTCTCACCAAAATTTAACCTAGCTCGCCAATAATCTCTCATCGTCGCAGCCGTCGGAATTCTACCGCCGCTAACGTGAAACTGAGTAATCGCGCCCTCGTCGGAGAGCTTTTTGAAATAAACCCTAATCGTAGAGGCCGGGATCGACATCGCCATACGCGAACCAAGCTCGCTAGAGCCGATCGGAGCGTTGTCGCTAAGATAAGCTTGAATGATAGAATCAAGTATCAGATCTCGCTTGCTCACCTTTATCATATTAGCACTCTCTCCTTTAAATTGCTAGGCGCATTATACAACATTGAGCGGATAATTGTCAAGGGCTAGAGTTAAAAAAATTTGTTTAGATAACTTTAGCGTAGTGAGCTCAAGGTTAGAAAGGTAAAATTTGGGTGAAATGAGTGGCGCGCGGGAAAATTTGAATAAATTTAATGTAATAGTAGGTTAAATTTGGTTTTATCGTTAGAAATTTTATGAATCTAAAATTTGAATTGTTAAAATTTGAAGTAAGTAAAGTAAAATTTAAGAGAAAAGCCCCAAATTTGGGGCCTATGATTATTTATCTCTGAGGTTTAGCTCAGCGATAACTTTTGTGTAAGCTGCGTAATCTTTAGCTTTTAGATATTTCATCAAGCGTTTTCTGCGACCTACTATCTTAAGTAGTCCGAGGCGAGACGAGTGATCTTTTTTGTAGATTTTTAGGTGCTCGGTTAGCTCCTCGACTCTTGCGGTTAGCAATGCGATTTGAACTTCCGGAGAACCGGTATCTTTTTCTTTTCTAGCGAATTTCGCAACAATTTCTGCTTTTTTAGCCGAATCCAAAGCCATAATGACCTCCTGATTGGTGAGATTAAAAAAGGCGATTATATCATAAAAATCAAAAAATGCGGCACCTGTTTTAAAAAATATTGATTTAATCAAATTTGCAGATAAAATTTAATAAAATATCCGCAAAAAATTTAAGGGGAATTTATGCTTTTGACAAAAGCGAGCGAATACGCGCTGCTTTCACTGATTTACATAGCGCAAAAAGACGCTCCCTCGGACGTCGATACGATGTCGGGCGAGCTTGAGATATCAAAAAGCTTTTTGGCTAAAATTTTGCAAAATTTGGCTAGAGAGGGTATTTTGGTTTCGTTTAAGGGCGCAAACGGCGGATTTATGCTCGCGCAAAAGCCTGAAGAAATCAGTATAAAAAGAATAATCGAAAGCGCAGAAAAGCGTAAAATGGCGGTATTTGAGTGCTCGATTTC
>NZ_CALIII010000115.1 GCF_938018145.1 uncultured Campylobacter sp. | reverse complement strand
GGTATAAATTTGCGGATGAAATTTACTCAATGAAGAGCTTCGGCGAAAGCGGCAAGGCGGGTGCGTTGTTTGAGTATTTCGGCTTTACGCCTGAAAAGATTGCGGAATTTGCGCAAGAGTTGGCGAAGTAAAATCTAGCTTTAAATTTGACGGTTTTGGCTCAGGCCGGATCCGTCAAATTTAAGGACTCGCAGGCGGCTAAATTTAAAATTTAGCGTCGCTCGCGGTAAAATCAAAATTAAAAAAAGGGAAAGATTGCAAAGATATAGGCAAAAAATAGGGAGATTCGCCGACGAAAACTTCATCTTAAATTTAGTTCGCGGCGCAGGTAAATTTGACGCGCAAAAAGGCTTGAACGAGCAAATTTATGCTCAAGACAAAATCAAATTTAGCGCACAAAATTCGTTTAAATTTAACCAAAAGGCCGCGTGATGGAGCTTTCGCATATCATAGTTTTGGCCCTAGTTCAGGGCATTAGCGAGTTTTTACCGATCTCTAGCTCGGCGCATCTCGTACTCGTACCAAAGCTGCTTGGATGGGCGGATCAGGGGCTTGCCTTTGACGTCGCCGTTCACGTAGGCACGCTCGCGGCGATACTTTTTTATTTCAAAGATAGGCTTGCTGGGCTCGTGCGCGATTTTTTCGCATCTATCGCGCGGCGCGAGAAGGTCGGCGACAGCACGCTCGTGTGGTCGGTCGGCTTTGCGACCGTGCCGGTGGGGCTTTTTGGCCTAGCGTTTAACGACGCCATCGAGCAGTACGCTAGAAACGGGCTCGTGATCGCGGCGATGACGATAATCTTTGGTATCGCGCTCTACGTCGCGGACAAAAAATCAGGCCTAAAAACCGAATACGAAATGACGATCAAGCTCGCTCTCATCGTAGGTCTAGCGCAGGCGATCGCGCTGATACCCGGCGTTTCGCGCTCGGGCGTGACGATGACGGCGGCGCTGATGCTTGGCTTTAGTCACAGCGCAAGCGCGAATTTTTCGTTTTTGCTCTCGATCCCGGTTATCGTGCTAGCAGGCGGCCTTGAGGCGGTAAAGCTGCTAAAAACCCCAGACGCGCTGCCTTGGAGCGACCTTGCTATCGGTGCGGCGGTTAGCGGCCTTAGCGCGTATCTTTGCGTGCGGCTGTTTATGGCGCTGATCGCGCGCACGAGCATGTTGCCGTTTGTTATCTACCGCATGATTTTGGGCGTGTTTTTGTTTGTGATGTTTTTATGAAAATAGCCAAATTTGGGCTCAAATTTGAGGTTTGCGGCCCAAATTTGCTTTGTAAATTTAAAGCGTAAATTTGACTAAGGTCAGTCAAAATTTAGCTTTTCTAAAACCTCTTTCATCCTCGTACTTCTGCTCTCTACGCTATCTTCTTTGCTAAACATCCTATGTTCGCTATATTCAAACGGCGGCAGGTCTTTAACGAAATCATAAATTTCCTCAAAGCTTAAAATCTTGCCGTGCAGGTCGTAGCCGACGTTTAGCGCCTTGCCTTTTACGTTTGCGATATTTGCGTGGATGTGGCCGTAGAGATGGATCGCGCCGTAGTGACCTGCGTTCCACTCGGCTAGCGGATAGTGAAAGAGCACGAGTCGAAATTTATCCTGTTCGCGCTGCACCGTTATCTCTTTGTATTCGCAAATTTCCTCAAAAAGTGCGTTGCCGTCTTGCTTTTTTATAGCTAGTAGCTCGTCTTTATGCTTTTTTATCGCCTCGTCGTGATTGCCTAGCACTAGGACGTGCTTGCCGTTTAGCTTGCTAAAGATTGATATGTTCGTATCCATATCCTTGTGAAAGCTTAGATCGCCTATGTTATAGACCGTGTCGCAGGGATTTACTCTCTCGTTCCAATGGCCAATAAGCGCTCTATCCATCGCCTCCACGCTAGAAAAAGGCCTAAAGCACGGGTGAAATTTCATGATATTGCTATGTCCGAAATGCAAATCGGAGGTAAAATAAATCATTTTTGCTCCTTTAAATCCACCTCAAATTTCTCACCGCTTTTTATCTCCATTATCTCTAGCCTTTTAAAAAATACGGCTCCCACGTCCATAGAAAAGACGTCGTTTGCGCGCCTGGTTATCCTATTTTCTTCGCTTGCGACATGCCCGTGAAATATCCTCTTGCCCGTATTATTACTCTCCCAAAATGGCTCTATGCTCCACAGCACGTAGTCCTCGTCTTGCTCCTCTTCGCTTTTATCGCCGTCAAAGGCTGCGTGGACGAATATACTTTGCTCCGAGCTCACGACGTGGGGCATATCGCCGATAAAATCCTTTAGCCACGAGAGCGCGAAGCTGTTTA
>NZ_CALIII010000114.1 GCF_938018145.1 uncultured Campylobacter sp. | reverse complement strand
CGCCCAAATCGACGTTAAATTTACTCAAAAACTTATCCACGCTAAAGACGTCCTGCCTAAATATATCGGACGGGTCGCCCGCTTGCGCGATCAAAACCCTTGTGCTGTCGATGAAGCTTTTTAGCTCGGCGGCTTTTTCTTTACTCACCGATGAGTCGAGTCCGTTTATTTTGCCCCAGACGCTTATTTTATCGTCTCTCGTGTAGCCGCTTAGCGAAAATATCCTCCTCACGGCTACTGGCTCGCCGGGCTTTAGTCCGAGTTCCTTACGCCATCCGTCCTCCAACTTATCAAACTCCATTTTCGCACTCAGCCACATGCTTAAATTTTTACCGGTTAGATTACTTGGATCAACCTTGTCTGCCCAAATTTTTAGTTAGTCGTAGTCTAATTCGCTTGGATTTACCGTATCGTAATTAATCCGTGCCGTTAAATTTGGTGCTAAATTCGCTACCTCTTTTTCCTCATGCGTCTTTAAATTTTGCCCATGAGAGCTACTAAAATCATAATTTACGTTTGCGTTAAATCCGTTTACGCCACTTATCATCTAAAGTCCTTTTAAAATTTGGCTTTTTAACGATATCGGCAAATTTTGAATAAAATTTAGAGTAAAAGATAAGAAGCGATATCAAATTTACGGTCAGCCGCCAAACCGCATGGACGCTGACGAGTCGCCGTAAATTCGTGCCGCGTAGTTGCCGGCCGACAAACGCTAGCAAAATTTATTTTTGCTCAAAGTCTTCCCAGGGATTTATGCAGTAGGTGCCGCGACCCGCGTGTTTAGCCCTATAAAGAGCATCGTCGGCGCGCTGAAGTAGCAGGTCAAACGAGCCGTGCCCGATCTGTCCTTCTGCTATACCCGCACTCACGGATAGTCCGTTAAATAGCGGATTTTCTTGACAAATTTTAAAAAATCGGTCGATCAAAATTTGCACGCGAGGCGCTATGCTTTGCATGTTCGCGCCGTCGGTAAATATCGATATAAACTCGTCCCCGCCGATGCGTACGTTCATCGCGTCGTTAAAAATCTCCTTTATCAACTCCGCGATCGCAACTAGAGCCTTGTCGCCCGCCTGGTGCCCATGCTCGTCGTTTACCTGCTTGAAGCGATCTAAATCCATATAAAGTATGCTCATATGCGTGGTTTTTAGCTTGTCTAAAAATGCGTCCAGCTGGTTGCGGTTAGCTAGCCCCGTGAGCTGGTCGTAGTGGGCTAGATGTTCGATATTTTGCAGATACTCGTACTCTTTCGTCACGTCGCGAGCGATACCTACGGTACCGATGATCGTCTCGCCGTCAAATATCGGCGTTTTATATGTTTTTAGCTTGCTTAGTTTGCCGTCTGTGCGCATAACCTCCTCGTCAAAAAGGCAGGTCTTGCGCGCTGCGACGACGTCGTCCTCGGTCTGAACGCAGATGTAGTCTGTTTGCTCGTAGATCTCTTTAGGGATATCCCAGATATAGTAGTGATCTTTGCCCCACACAAGCTCTTTTGGTTTATTTACGACCTCGCAAAACTCGTCGTTTACCTCCAGGTGCAGCCCGTCCATATCCTTAAACCAGATCATATCCGGAGATGAGTTTATCAGCGTTTGTAGCCATGTTTTTTGTAGCCAAGCCTCTTTGCGCTCGGCTATCAAATTTAGCGCTTTTTCAAAGTAAAAGACGTCTAAATTTGCAGCTTGGGGCCAAATTTCATCTGCGGCCTCTTTTTGCTCGCTCGTTATCTTTGCGGTATCCTTTGCGTAAATCGCCAAAAAGCCGTTTTCGCCGATACGTTTTTTTAGCTCGGTTAAATTTAACCCGCAATCTTCGCTTGCGATGATTAGATATTGATGCTCGTCTGGGATGGGTGTGGGGATGTCGCAGGCGTCTTTTAGCGTCTCAAATTTGTGCTCAAAGCGCGGTCTGGGCGGGATTTTGCCATATTGCTCAAGCTTATTTTTTATATCCTGGGTTAAACAAATATGCAGTTTGACGCGGTACATGACTGCCCTCTTTTTGTTTTTCGGTTGTGATACATCAGGCGAGCTTTAACTAGGCTTTGGAAACGGCTAAATTTAGCTATTTGCGCCGAGTTTAAATTTATAAATTAGGTCGGTTAAATTTGAGTGTAAATTTGACGGAAATGTAAAGAATGGTATCAAATTTACGGACCGCTCGCCGAGCTGTACAGACCCGGGCGGCGCCGTAAATTTGCAAATTTAAATCAGCCTCCGTACATCAGCCTCGGTAGCCAAAGCGAGATTTCCGGGATGTATGTCACCAGGACGAGTCCGACAAATAGCGTCAAAGTCCACGGCAAGCATGAGACGATGACGTCTTTTAGATTCATGCCCGTTAGGCCGCTGGCGACGAATAAATTTAGTCCGACCGGCGGCGTGATCATGCCGATTTCCATGTTTACGATTAGTAGGATGCCGAAGTGCACCGGATCCACGCCTAGCGCGGTCGCGATCGGTAGCAACAGCGGCACCATGATCATCACGACCGATGATGGCTCCATAAACTGTCCCATGATGAAAAGCAGGATGTTTACGATGATTAAAAAGCCGATCTTGCCGATATTTGCGGCTAGGATGCTATCTGCTATCGTTTGCGGGATGTTTTCGCTAGTTAGCAGATACGCAAACACGACCGCGTTTGCGATGATAAAAAATATCATAGCCGTCGTGATGGCAGACTCTAGGCAGATGTCCCACAGGTCTTTAAATTTGATATCTTTATAGACAAACAGCGAAATAATCAGCGCATATATCGCGCTCGCCGCCGCAGCCTCGGTCGGTGTAAAAATGCCGCCGTAGATACCGCCGATAACGACTACTACGATTAGCAGCGCCCAAAACGCCTTGCCGAATTTTTTTACTCGCTCGCTCCAAGGCTCGGGCGTAGTAGCTTTAAATCCGAGTCTTTTTGCTCCGATATAAGTCTGCGCTATCATCATACCGCCTAGCATCAGTCCAGGCACCACGCCCGCCATAAATAGCTGCGCGATACTGACCTCGGCCGTCACGCCGTAAACGATCATAACGACCGAAGGCGGGATGAGGATGCCTAGAGAGCCCGCGGTTGTGATGCCGCCCACGGCGTACTCTTTCGGATAGCCGGCTTCTTTGATAGCGACAAACATGATAGATCCTATCGCTACGACCGTAGCTGGCGAGCTGCCAGAAACCGCGGCAAATATCACGCACGCAAATATCGCGCTCATCGGTAGGCCGCCCGGTAGGTGTCCGACCATGGATTTAGCAAAATCTATAATGCGTCTAGCAGAGCCGCCCTTGCTCAGTAAATTTCCGGCTAGGATAAACATCGGGATCGCCATGAGGGCAAATTTATTGATACCGTCAAAGATAAGCTGAGGCATCGCCGCGACGTCAAGATCGGTAAAAAGCAGCATCGTTAAAACCGTACTAGCTCCAAGCGAAACGGCGACGGGAACGCCTATAAGCATGAGACCAAACAGCGAGATAAATAAAAATGCGATGGTCATAGGCTCTCCTTAGCTTTTCTTGACCGAGTCGCGTATCATCTCGGCTTCGTTATTTACGATGACCTTATCGGCCGGCGTCATAGCAATCTGGAAAATTTTCTCTCCGGCGCGGTAGCTAGCGCCCAGAAACGCTATCGGAAGCACCAGCATAGGTATCCACTGCGGCACGCCTAGATCCACGCTCATGAAATCAAGCTCGATCATCACCTGTAGATACTGCACGCTATAAACTACGATAAACATCAAAAATGCCGTCGTTAGTATATTTGCAAAGATGAGATAGGCCTTTGCGACGATGGGCGGAAATCTCTCGATCAAAATCGTAACCGAGATATGAATGCCCTTTCTAAAGCCGTATGCTGCGGCAAAAAACGCCGACCAGATAAAAAGGTAGTTGGTTAGCTCGCCGGCCCACGACCAGCCCGTGTTAAAGCAGTAGCGCATAACGACGTTAATGAAGGCTAGCAGCGTGCCTGCGGCGATGCCTAGCACCGCCACGGTTTTGTTTACCGAGGCGATGCCGACATCTAAAATCTCAAAAAATTTACCCATAAAATCCTACTTCGTATTTATCGTTTTTTCTATCAAATCTTGACCGATCACGTTGTAGAAGTTCGGATAAATCGGCTTCATAGCCTCTGCCCATTTGCCCTTTTGATCGGCATTTAGCTCGATGATCTCAAGTTTTTTGCTCTCGCTTGCGAATTTTTTAAGCTCGCTTAAAATATGCTCTTCTTCTTTAGCCGTCTCTTCGCGCTCATAAGCCGTAGCTTCTTTTAGAGCTTGCGTTACGTGAGCCTTCATATCATCAGGCAAGCCTTTCCAAAATTTCTCGCTCATAACGACTAAATATCCCAAATATCCGTGGCCTGATAGCGTTAAAGAGCTTTGCGCCTCGTAAAATTTGGAGTTGTAGAAGTTTGATAGCGGGTTTTCAGTCGCATCGACTACGCCTTGTTGAAGGGCTGGATAAACCTCTGAAAACGGCAATACTTGCGGGTTGCCGCCGACTACTTTGATCTGCTCTTCAAGCACTTTTGAGCTTTGGATGCGGAATTTTTGTCCCTTAGCGTCCGCAGGCTCTACGATCGGTTTTTTGCTCGAGCTAAAGTGCTTAAATCCTGCGTCCCAAAAATCAAGCGCGATGAAGCCTTTTTTAGCGATCATATCTTTTAGAGCTTGTCCGACTTCGCCGTCTTGAACAGCGTAAAGATGGGCGTTATCTCTAAAGATAAACGGCAGGTCAAATAGCTGAAACTGCGGCACTATCGGCGTAAATTTAGAAAAACTAGGCGCGGCCATCTGTACGTTGCCAAGCTTTAGCGCTCCAAAAACTCTATCGTCGTCCATCAGCGATGCGGCAGGATATACCTCGACTTTGATCGCTCCGCCGCTAAGCTCGCCGACTCGTTTGGCAAAAAAATCGGCAGCCTTGCCTTTTGGCGTAGAGGCGGCCACGACGTGGGCGAATTTGATCGTGTATGTTTTGCCTGCGGCAAACGCGCTGCCCGCAAGCGCGCAAGAAAGAAGCAGTGCGGAAAGTAACTTAATTTTCATCTGTGATCCTTTTTAAAAGATTAGCTAATTCAGCTAGGTGCAATTATAATTCATAAAAAAGCGGCTGCGTGAAAATGTTTCGACTTTTTGCAATAAATTTCAAATTTATGTGTAAATAAGTAACAATATCTCAAATTTGACAGTCAAATTTGAGAGCAAGCCAAAGTAAAATATAACGATAAAAAGACTAAGTGTTACGAAAATACACATTATTTTTATCAAATTTGACCTCTTCGTGCGGCGAGACGAGTTAAATTTGATAAAACGGAAGCATCGGCGGGTTTGTTTTCGCGTTAATAAATTAATTACTTTTTTATTGCTATAATACGGATAAATTTTATTACAAAGGAAAAATTATGTTTGAACTTAGAAAACTGCCTTTCGATCCGAAAGCAAACGCCGTCGTCAGCGAGGAAACCTGTAGTTACCACCACGGCAAACACCACCAAACCTATGTCAATAACCTAAATAATTTGATAAAAGGTACGGAGTTTGAGGGCGCTAGCCTCTTTGATATCTTGGTAAAAAGCTCCGGCGGCGTGTTTAACAACGCGGCTCAGGTCTATAACCACGACTTTTACTGGGATTGCATCGCGAAAAAAAGCCAAATGAGCGACGAGCTAAAAGCTCGCCTAGAAAAAGATATTCCAAATTTTAAAGAGGAGTTTTTAAAGGCTGCGACTACGCTTTTTGGCTCCGGCTGGGCGTGGCTAGTTTACAATCCAAAAGAGGACAAACTACAAATCGTACAAACAAGTAACGCGCAAACTCCGGTAACTGACGGCCTCGTACCGCTTCTAGTCGCGGACGTTTGGGAGCACGCATACTACGTCGATCACAGAAACGCGCGCCCGGCGTATTTGGAGAAGTTGTTTGAAAATATCAACTGGGATTTCGTCTCGAGCGCTTACGAGTGGGCGCTAAAAGAGGGGCTAAATTCGGTTAAATTTTACGTTACCGAGCTTCACGGCGGCGCGAAATCTTGCTGCGGTTGCGGCTGCCATTAATGCCAAAAATTCGCCGGTTTCGCGAGTTTTTTAAGAGCGGCGATAAATTTGCGGCGGCTTATTTTTCTAAATAAGCGTAAGTCCGCGAGTAAATTTAGCCTTGAGTAACGACTCCTTCTTGGCTAAGTTTACTTTATATAAACTATTTTGAAGTAATATTCGAGTCTCATTTCACAAAAAAGGACGAAAATGAAGAAGTTTTTAGTTTCATCTTTGGCGGCTTTTGCTGCAGTTGCTATGCTTAGCGGTTGCCACGCGCACAAAAGCGAGAGCGCAAACAAAGCTCAGATCACCAAATCAGAAGCTGAAGTTATTAAATTTACGGGCGTAAACGACCCAAAATACGTCGTTAGACTAAGCTCTACCGATAAATTTAACACAGCCCTGCTAGAAGACAGCAAAGGTCACAAAATCAACCTTAAAAACGCAGCCACTGCAAGCGGCGTAAGACTAGCGAACGACGATATCGGTACAGAGATAACGTTTAAACGCGGCGAAGGTATCCTAAACCTTGCAAAAGGCGGCGAGGATATTTTCTTAAGATACGACGAATAAAAACTTTCCCGCCGAATTTTACGGCGGGACTTTCTCTCCCTCAAATTTACCAAATTTAACTCCCGCAAAATCTCGTCAAATTTGAACTTTCGCTTGTTTTTTAGCTTGCTTTCGAATTCGCTAAAATTTAATATCTCTTATCAAAAATAGCTTTGTCTTAAAATTTATAAGCCCTCTATAAAATCCCCAAATATACGTGCTTTCAAAGCTATTTTAAACTTAAAAATGACATTTTCAAAATGCCCGGAGAGCAAATTTCGGTCACTAAATTTTAAGCCAACTTTGCCTATACTTTCGTCAAATTTATCATCAAAATTTAACGTAAGGAATGAAATGAAATTTATCCTAAAACGCGACGGCACGAAGCAAGAATACCTCCCGTATAAAATCCAAGACGCGATCAAAAAAGCCTTTGAAAGCGAGTCCAAAGAGTACGACGACAAGGTCTTTTTAGACGTGATGGGGCACGTGTTTGACAGCGAAGTTTTGAGCGTCGAGGACGTGCAAGACTACATCGAAAAGGCGCTTTTTAACGCGGGACACTTCGACGTGATGAAGAGCTTTATGCTCTACCGCCACACGCACAAGCTTCAGCGCGAGCAAATTTTAGGACTAAACGAAGACACCACCTACATCAACTCCACCCAAACCATCAGCGAGTACATCAACGGCACCGACTGGCGCATCCTGGCAAACTCAAACACCAGCTACTCAAACGCCGGCCTCATCAACAACACCGCGGGCAAGGTTATCGCTAACTACTGGCTAGATAAGGTGTATAGCAAAGAAGAAGGCCTCGCGCACCGAAACGGCGACTATCATATCCACGACCTAGACTGCCTCACGGGCTACTGTGCGGGCTGGAGTCTAAGGGCGCTACTAAACGAGGGATTTAACGGCGTGCGCGGCAGGGTCGAGAGCAAGGCGCCCAAGCACTTCCGCGAAGCGCTGTATCAGATGGCTAATTTCTTAGGAATTTTACAAAGCGAGTGGGCGGGCGCGCAGGCGTTTAGTAGCTTTGACACTTATCTAGCGCCTTATGTTTTCCGCGACAAGCTAAGCGATAAAGAGATCAAAAAGGCGATAACGAGCTTTATCTTTAACCTAAACGTGCCGGCTCGCTGGGGCCAGAGTCCGTTTACCAACGTAACGATCGACATCACCTGCCCGTCCGATCTACGCGATCAGATCCCGACGCGCGAGGATAGGCATATATTTAGCGATCTGGAGGATACGGAGCTAGCGCAGGAGGCCGCCAAGCGCGGTTTTGGCAAGCTAACGGATATGACCTACCGCGCCTTTGAGCCCGAGATGAACCGCATCGACAAGGCCTTTTACGAGATCATGACCGAGGGCGACAAGTGCTCGCAGCCCTTTACCTTCCCGATCCCTACCGTAAATATCACCGAGGATTTCGACTGGGACAGCGAGGTGGCGAAGGTGCTTTTTGAAAACACGGCAAAAATGGGCTCGAGCTATTTTCAAAATTTCGTCGGCTCTCAGTACACGGTCGATGAAAACGGCAACCGCGTCGCAAACGACAAAGCCTATAAGCCGGGCCACGTGCGCTCGATGTGCTGCCGCTTGCAGCTAGATTTACGCGAGCTGCTAAAGCGCGGCGGAGGGCTATTTGGCAGTGCAGAGATGACGGGCAGTATCGGCGTCGTGACGCTAAATTTAGCTCGCCTGGGCTATCTATATAAAGGCGATAAAAAGGGACTCTACACGCGCCTTGAATATCTACTAAATTTAGCCAAATCCACGCTCGAAAAAAAGCGCGCCTTTATCCAAGAGATGTACGAACGCGGCCTGTATCCGTACACCGCGCGCTATCTAAAGCACTTTAACAACCACTTTAGCACCATCGGCATCAACGGCATGAACGAGCTTTTGAGAAATTTCACGAATGATAAAGAAAACATAGCGACCGATTTCGGGCGAGAGTTTGCGATCGAGATGATCGAGTTTTTACGCGGTAAAATTCGCGAGTTTCAAGAGAGCACCGGCAACCTTTATAACCTCGAAGCCACGCCTGCCGAGGGCACGACGTATCGCTTTGCTAAAGAGGACAAAAAGCGCTATCCGGACATCATCCAGGCCGGTTTTGGCGAAAATATCTACTACACCAACTCCACGCAGCTACCGGCAAATTTCACCGACGATGCGTTCGAGGCGCTCGATCTGCAAGACGAACTGCAAAGCTCCTACACGGGCGGCACGGTGCTGCACCTATACATGAAGGAGCGTATCAGCTCGGCCGAAGCGTGCAAAGACCTCGTGCGCGGCGTGGTAAATAACTACAAGCTGCCATACATCACGATAACGCCGGTCTTTAGCGTCTGCGCCAAGCACGGCTATATCAGCGGCGAGCATGAATACTGCCCAAAATGCGACGAGGAGCTTTTGGCTAAATTTAAGGCTGAAAATAGCGTAAAGTAGGCTAAATTTGAGTGGCAAGCTATATTTTGCCGCTTTAAATTTGACTGCATATTTATGTATAAAATCAAAATTTAACTAAATTTGACCCCGCCCGAGTCAAAATAGGCGGGGCAAATTTGATCATTTCTCGCCAAGCGGCCAGTAGACGATCGGTTTGTCTCCGAGTCTTGCTTCGCCGTGATACATGCCGAGCTTATCTTTCGTCCATGCAAAGCCCGTGTGTCCGTGCTTGTCGATCGAGATGATGCCGCCGCTACCGCCTAGAGCTTTGACCTGAGCTACTGCATCTTCGGCGGCCTTTTGCACATCGGAGGTTTTAGGCGGGGGCTTCAATACATGCAATTTAACTAAATTTGTCAGTAGTGTGAGGTTTTTGATGCGGTTTGCGTACAGAGAAACTCCTTGGAATTTTAACTGTGTTTTTTTGCGAAATATCATTAAACTTTCAATAAAAATTCTTTGCTGAGCATTTTTTACTAAAAAAATTAGAAAGTTCAGTATTCCCTAAATTAATAATTACAATATTCTGTCTAGCTCTAGTTATCCCTGTATAAACTAAT
>NZ_CALIII010000113.1 GCF_938018145.1 uncultured Campylobacter sp. | reverse complement strand
TAGTTTGCATCGCCTAGGGCGTCTTTTATCTTAAAAATTTGAGCGATATTTGCGTCTAGCTCGTCCAAATTTAGCATATTCGGCCCGTCGCAAAGCGCCTCGCAAGGATTTACGTGTGTCTCATAGAAAAATCCATCCACGCCCGCAGCTGCCGCGGCTCGCGCTAGATACGGTACAAATTTCGCGTCCCCGCCGCTTTTTTCGCCAAGAGCGCTTGGCATCTGCACGCTATGCGTCGCGTCGAAAATCACGGGCGCAAACTCTCTCATCAGCACCAAATTTCGCATATCTACGACTAAATTTCCGTAGCCAAAGGTGCTGCCTCGCTCGGTTAGCCACACGCCGTTTTGCTTAGCAACCTCGTATCCATCGCCCTTTACGCCGCGCGTTTCTAGCACTTTTTTCACCGAGTGCTTCATCGCAGAGGCGGCTAAAAACTGCCCTTTTTTGATATTTACCACCGCTTTTGTCTTAGCCGCAGCGACGAGTAGATCGGTCTGGCGGCATAAAAATGCAGGTATTTGCAGCACGTCGGCCACTTCGCCTACGGGAGCAGCCTGGTAGCTCTCGTGGATATCGGTTAAAATTTTAAAACCGAATTCCTTTTTGACCTTGGCTAAAATTTCGCACCCTTTTTCAAGTCCGGGCCCGCGAAACGAGCTTATACTCGTGCGATTTGCCTTGTCAAAGCTTGATTTGAAATAAAAATCTATCCGCTTATCTTCGTTAAATTTAACTAGCCTTTTTGCCACGTCAAAAACGAGTTGCTCGCTCTCGATGACGCAAGGCCCTGCTATTAGTATCATCATCTCTCCCTTGCTACGATTATTCCGCTGATAACGACCAGCATTATACCAAAAAACGCCGCCGCATTAGGCAGCGTATCGCCCATAAAAAAGCCGATGACGAGCGAAAATACGACATCCATATAGCTTATCGCAGCTACCGAGCCGGCCTTTTTGCTCGCCGCATACGCCTTCGTCATATAAAACTGGAAAAAATAGCCCGCAAGCCCCATCAGCACGATTAAAATTACGCCTTTAAAATTCGGCGCCACAAACGGCGAAAGCAAGAAATCTAGAGGCTCAAATTTGACCCACTCCGCAACGCCCATCAAAAGCATCGGCAGGGCCGTTCCCCACGCCATAAAGCTAAGCACGATGACGCTCGTGTCGTAGCTTTTGCGAAGAGTTCTGACGCTAAGCATCGCAAGCGCCGCTCCAACGCCGCTCCAAAGACCCAGCCAGTCGGTTTTGCTGATGCCAAGATTTGGCTGGATGATAAAAAGTATGCCGATAAAGCCCAGAAATATCGCGCCCCAGCCCTTTTTACTAAGCGCTTCTTTTAAGAAAATCGCCGCAAAAATCGCCGTGAAAATCGGGCTGGTTTTTTGAAAAGTATAGGCTGCGCCCAAATTTATATGAGCGATGTTGTAAAAAAGAGCAAAAAGCGCGATCGTGCCGATAAATCCGCGAAACATCAGCACACAAAACTGCCCGCCTTTTTGATGCGTCGGCGGCCTTTTGTAAATGGCGTAAAGAACGATGGCAAGGCCCACGGCGTTTCTAAAAAATACGACCTCGATGCTAGACATCTGCTCGCTCAAAACCTTCGCAAAGCCTCCGACGGCAGCAAAAAACATACACGCGATAATCATATAATAAGCGCCCAAATGGTGCAAAACGTATCTACGAAACAAAATTTTTCCTTTAAATTTAGGCGTATTGTAATGCAAAACGGCTTAAATTTATAAACAATGTAAGCAAAAAATTTGTATAATCGGGATTTTAAGCGGCGAAGTCGGCCGCAAATTTAACGGGATTTTTAAGGGAAAATTTTGCAAAAGATAATTTTAGTCGGCAAGCCAAACGTCGGCAAAAGCTCGCTCTTTAACCGCCTAGCCGGCAGACGTATAGCCATCACCAGCGACGTTAGCGGCACTACGCGAGATACCAACAAAACGATTATAGAAATTTATGACAAAAGCTGCGTTTTGATCGACAGCGGCGGACTCGACGACAGCAGCGAGCTCTTTAAAAACGTCAAGGCAAAAACCCTAGCCGAA
>NZ_CALIII010000112.1 GCF_938018145.1 uncultured Campylobacter sp. | reverse complement strand
ACGCAGCGCACGGGCGGCGCGATAAGCTACATTTACAAGGTATTTTTCCACGCCTTTGGGCTCTCCAAATGGCCGCAGGAGTACAACTACCCATACGCGAGGCTGGATACTAGCGCGCCCATCTCGCCTCTGACGGACAGCCCTTACGTCGCCACGGACGGCGAGCGGGTATTTTACGAGGGTAAAATTTTAGCGGGCGCGGACGCAAAAAATCTAAAACAGATAAGGCGAAAAATCATATACGAAGACGGCCCCGAGCTGCCCGCGCACTTTCGCCTGATCGATAATTGGCTGAGCGACGGACGCAGCGTTTATAAAGGCGGCGAGAGGCTAAATTTCACGCCTAGCGAGCAGATGTATCTCGTGGAGCCAAACGCCGGCATAGAGTTTCTTTTTGATCCCGCTACGGGCGCGGTGTTTATGGACGGCGAGAGGTTTGAGGCTGCAAACGAGCCCTATACGCCGCTAAATTTTCGCTCCGGCCATCAGGAATACATGCTGTTTGCGAGCAAAAACGGCATATTTTATCTAAGCAAGGATAAAATTTTAAATCGTCCGCGCAGCAGCGGTACCGAGGGCCGACTCAAGGACGCATTTTGGTACGTTTATTATAAATTTGGCGCAGACGCCAGCCGGCTAAGCGCGCTAAAAAGGGCGGGAGATAATCCGTTTAAAGGCGCCGTGCGGCAGATCTCGGAAAAGCTTTTGAAAGACGACGCGGGATTTTATTATCTAAATTTTTACTCGCATAGCGTTTACGTCACGGGTCGCAGCGGCAGGCATCTGGATAAGCGGACGAATTTCATCGATCTGCGAAAGATCACGCTAGACGTGCATGATGATGAGGTGATGGCGCAGATCGCGGACGAGGCGGCGCGAAACCCCGAGATGTCGCAGTCTATTTTTACTGCGCAGGACGTGGAGTATGAAAACGGCGCGGCCTTTTATATGTATTGCCTCGCGGTAGTTTTGTTGCTTGGAGCTTGGATTTATAGCTATCTTAGAAAGCGCAGCTTGCGGTGCGGCTAAATTTATCGTCAAATTTGCTCTAAATTTACAACCTTTCTTACCGATTTATTACGATTTCTAGTTAAAATCGCAGTGAAAAAAATCAAAAGGAAATCCAATGGAAAACAAAATCATGGATAGCGTCAGAGGTGGCTTTTGGACGAAGCCCGTCATCATTTTCGTCTTGCTTTTGCTGCTGCTTATCCCGCTAGGTTTCATCAGCTCGATGATCTCTGACCGCGCCTACGTCAAGCAAAGCGCCGAGGAGTCCATCATGCAGCCAGTCGGCGGCCCGCTTAGGATCGAGGGCGTTTTGATCTCGGTGCCGTACAAAAAACAAGCGGCCGTCTATAACGAAAACGGCGTACCTACGGTATCGCAGACTACCGAGCAGATCATGATAGCGCCGCAGTCTTATGAGCTATCGACCCAGCTAAATCCGCAGTATCTAAAGCGCGGTATCTTTAGCGTGCCCGTTTTTAACGGCGACGTCGCGCTAAAAGCCAAATTTGCGCCGCTAAATTTCGAGCAGCTAAATATCGCAGAAAGCGACGTTTTGCTAGGCGAGGCGACGCTGATTTTAGGCGTGGGCAGCAAAAAGACCTTTACCGCGTTTCCCGCGCTAAAAGCAAACGGGCAAGATCTCGCGCAGTCTTTTGCGCCGCCTAAATACTCGCCCTTTACCCAAAGCGTCCACTACAAGCTACCCGCAAATTTAGCAAACGGCGGCTTTGAGCTAGCGGGCGCGCTATCTATGCAGGGCGGGCAGAGCGCGAGCTTCGTTCCCGTCGGGCAGGATAATAAATTTGACGTAAAATCCTCGTGGAGCTCGCCGTCTTTTAGCGGCGGGTGGCTGCCGAAATCTCGCGAAGTTACGAGCAGCGGCTTTAACGCGCAGTGGGAGATCTCGGGCCTTAGCACCGGCGTTCCACAGGCGTGGATCATGGACGGCAGGCGCGAGATGCTGGAGAGCGTCGAGGCTAGCTTCATCAGCCCCGTAAACAACTACTCGCTCATCGCGCGCTGCGTGACCTACGCGATCTTGTTTTTAGCGGTGCCGTTTTTGGCGATATTTTTGTGCGAAATTTACAGCCGCGTCCGCATCCATCCGATCCAGTATCTACTCATCGGAGCCGCTGATGTGCTATTTTATCTGCTCGTACTCTCGTTTTCCGAGCATATTAGCTTTTTAGCTAGCTATCTTGTCGCGGCCGCAGCCGTGTGCGCGACGATACTTTTCTACGGCTCGGCGATCTTTCGGGCTCGCAAATGGGGCGTGTTCATCGCGCTCGTACACGGGGTTAGCTACTGC
>NZ_CALIII010000111.1 GCF_938018145.1 uncultured Campylobacter sp. | reverse complement strand
TCGGCATATTTTAGGGCGTTGTCTATGAGATTTTTTATCGCGAGCGAAAAGAGCCCGAAATCCACGCGTAGCAAGATATCTCGGCGGATATCTACGCCTACTTTTTCTTCAAATTTATCGAGCATCAGCATGTCGCGCGCCTGATCAAGGATGTTTGAAAAGTACGACTCCTGATAGTTTAGCGCGTAGTTTTTGGATAGTAGCTGCTCGATCTTGCCAAACTCGTTTATGAGCATATCAAGGCGCTCAAATATCGCTATCAAACGCGTTTTGTGTGTAGGATTTTGCACCATCTCAGAGACTATACGACCTTTGCCGATTGGCGTTTTTAGCTCGTGCATGATCGTGCGTAAAAACAGCTGCCTAGAGCGCAAAAGCTCCCTGATCTTGCTAGCTGCGGCGTCAAATTCTATTGCGACCTTGGCGATCTCGTCGTCGGAGTCGGGTTTGGCGATATTTACGTCCATATTTCCGGCGCCAAATTTCCTGATATCAGAGCTTAGTTTTTTAAGCGGCATCAGCGACTTCATCACCGAAACGTAAAGCGATACAAGAAGCGCCGTCGTGAGGATAAAACCCACCCAAATCGGGTCGTTTATGTTTTTCGTATCGTCGCTTTCGAGTAAAATTTGAAACGAAGGATTTTTGATCTGCAGATACAAACTATCCTGAAAAAGCAGCGACTGAAATAGCCCCAGCTGCGTTTGCTTGGCAAAGACCGTCTTGCCGGTGCTTATGACGTTTGCGACGGTTTTGTCGCTTTTAACGTAGGTTAGTCCGAAATTTCTAAAATAATTAGTCAAATCGCTAGGCGGATTTGACTTTTCGTATGAGGCGATGAGGTAGTTTATCGCGTTTAGCTGCTTGTTTTTTATCTTTTCTAACGCGTTATCTAGCTGTATGCTCGCAAACGTGTAGAATAAAATGCAAACAAGCGAAAACGCCAGCGCGAAAACTACCGAAATCTTCGTGGTTAAGGAGTATCTCATCCTATGAGTTTATAGCCTATTCCGCGTACCGAAAATATATGTTTAGGCGCTTTTGAGCTGTCGCCGATCTTGGTTCTTAGTCTGCCGATGATGACGTCTAGGCTCTTTGAGTCCTTGTCTTTTAGGCTTTTGCAGTTATAAACCAGCTGCTCGCGAGAGACTGAAAAGCTATGTTGTTTGATAAGGTAGCTCAAAATTTCATACTCGGCCGGCGTTAGCGTTAGGCTTTCGTTGTTGTAGTAGATTTCGTGTCTGCGCTCGTCTATCCTAAATAGCGTATCTACGACCTCTTCTTGCACTTCGTTGGTCTTTTTGTAGCGGCGGATTAGGCTCATTATGCGCGCGTACATTTCCTTTGGATCGTACGGTTTTGGTAGATAGTCGTCCGCGCCTAGCTGCAGGCCCACGACCTTGTCGCTGATGTCGCTGCGAGCAGAAGAGATGATGATAGGGATGTTGTATTTGCTGCGGATCTCTTTGCACACCTCAAGGCCGTCCATGCCAGGCAAGGTAAGGTCTAGGATAAGCAGGTCGAAATTTTTTACTCCGGCGCTTAGTCCCAAATAAGGATCTTCGAAATTTGTTACTTTTATATTAAAATCGCTCAAGTACTCGGATAGGATTTGCGCGAATTCCGGATCGTCTTCAATCATTAAAACATTAATCATTTTAAGCCTTTCAAATAGATTTAACGAAAATGATTATAACCAAAAAAAGTTAAATTTTTTTTCCGAATTTACTATCCTCGTTTAAAATTCTCCCCCGCTTTGAATTTTTATAAATAATAAGATAAAATCGCCCTTTAAATTTAAAAATTTTAGGAGATTTTGTGGAAATAGACTACTACGAAATTTTAGAAATCAGCAAAAATAGCGACTCTGAAACCATAAAAAAAGCATTTAGAAAACTAGCGCTAAAGTACCACCCGGACCGCAATCAAGGCGACAAAGAGGCAGAAGAAAATTTTAAAAAGGTAAACGAAGCCTACCAGGTGCTAGGCGACGAGGAAAAGCGCGCGATATACGATAGATACGGCAAAGCCGGGCTTGAGGGCAGAGGCGGCTTTAGCTCTAGCGGGTTTAGCGCGGATTTTGATTTGGGCGACATATTTAACTCGTTTTTTGGCGGCGGATTTAGCTCTGGCGCAAGCAGCCGCAAAAGAAGCAGCGACAAATATCCGCTCGATCTAGAGATAGCTCTTAGGATCAAATTTAACGAAGCGGTGTTCGGCGCCGAAAAAGAGATAGATTTTACGATCAAAAAACCGTGCCAGACCTGCAAAGGCAGCGGCTCGAAAGACGGCAAAACGCACGTATGTCCGCACTGCGAGGGTAGGGGCCGGATATCGCAGCAAAGGGGCTTTATGAGCTTCGTGCAGGAGTGTCCGTACTGTAACGGCACGGGCGAAACGGTCAAGGATAGATGCTCTGATTGCGGCGGTAGCGGCTACAAAGAAGAACGCCAAAGCGTCAAAGTAAATATCCCCGAGGGCATCGACGACGGCATGCGCATGCGCGTGAGCGAAAAGGGCAACGTCTCCTCAACGGGCGCCAGAGGCGATCTGTACGTGCATATCGAGGTTGAAGCCGACGAGCATTTCGTGCGTCACGAAAGCGACGTTTATATCGAGATTCCGGTATTTTTCACGCAGGCGATTTTGGGCGAGACGATCACGATCCCGACGCTAAAAGGCACGACCGAGCTAAAACTACCGGTCGGCGCAAAGGATAAGCAGCAGTTCGTATTTGACGGCCTTGGCGTAAAAAACGTAAATAGCAAAAGATACGGCAGACTCGTAGCGCAAATCACCATAAAAACGCCAAAAGAGCTAACGGGCGAGCAAATCTCTCTACTAAATCAGCTACAAGAGAGCTTTGGTATCAAGGCGGGCAAGGCGAGCTACGACGAAGAAGAAGACGAAGGAATCTTGGACAAGATAAAAGGGTGGTTTAAGGGCGAAGAGGCCGATAGCAAAGGCAAGAAAAAGAGCAAAAAGGCGTAAATTCAGGTCAAATTTGACTTTTGACGGGCGCAATCTTTCGCCAAATTTGCCCAGTCGCTCGAACTTAAATTTGCGCTCGTTACAAAACGGCGCGTCAAATTTGACGTTAAAATACAAGATGAATAAATTTATATTTTTAGCCGTTTTTACGGCGGTTTCTTTAAATTCGGCGGAGTGCGATACGAGCGGACTGCAAAAAGATTGCGACGCGGGCGATTTTGAGAGCTGCGACAACTTAGGCCTTGCCTACATCGGCATCAAGCTTGAAGAGTGTGACCTGGACAAAAACTACAAAAAGGCGTTCGCGCTGTTTAAAAAGGCGTGCGACGGGGAGTATGTGCGCGCGTGCGTAAATTTGGGCGTCGCATACCGCAAAGGCGAAGGGGTTAAAAAGGACGAACCAAAGGCCGCCAAGCTCTACAAAAAAGCCTGCGATAGCGGGTATTTGCTAGGTTGCGCAAATTTAGGCTCGCTTTACGAGCAAGGGCTTGGCGTCAA
>NZ_CALIII010000110.1 GCF_938018145.1 uncultured Campylobacter sp. | reverse complement strand
CGTGCGCGCCTCGTGCTCGAAATTTGATGCGCCAAGCTGCACGCTTTTTACGTAGATTTGTTTGTTAAATTTAGCCGCCAGATCTCGCGCCGAGGCGATCTCGTCCTTGCTTTGCGCGCGGACGTTATAATCCACGATCGCAAGGTCAAATTTCACGCCCGCCTCGTCTAAAAGGTAAAAAAGCGCCGTGCTATCGACGCCGTGCGAAAAGGCAAGCAGATTTCGCCCCGATTTTAGCTTATGCAAAACGGGCGCGCTTAGCATTTTAGGCCTTTGCCGTGATCTTACCTAGCGCCTGGCTGCCCGCTACCTGCGTGATCTCGCACCAGTAGCGACCGCCGGTTTCTAGCTGCTCCACGTCGCTTTCGTTGATCAAAATTTCGCCGTCGATGTCCTTATCCCAGAGCGCCTTTTTCGCGGCGTAAAACATCTCGCCCTCGCTGCTTTCGCCCTCGAGCGAGACGATAAATTTTTGCCCTAGCTCCTGCGCGAAGCTCGCCTCGATCGCGGCGCGAGTGATCTTTTCGATCTTGCTTAGGCGCTTTGAGATGATTTTGGCGGGCACCTGCTCCATCTCGTATGAGAGCGTGTCTTCTTCTTTGGAGTAAGCAAACGCCGAAACGCGGTCAAATTTAAACTCCTGCAAAAACGCGCAAAGCTCGTCAAATTCGGCTTCGCTCTCGCCCGGGTGCCCGACTATGACGCCCGTTCGCAAAAACGCATCAGGCGCGCTTTTCATCAAATTTAAAAGCTCTTTGATCCGCGCCGCGCCGCTTCCGCGCCTCATGATTTTTAGCATTTTATCGCTTGCGTGCTGGATCGGCATATCAAAGTAGTTTACAAACACGGGCGAGGCGATGATACGCTCGATTAATGCGTTTGAGGTCGTGCTCGGGTATAGATAAAGTATGCGCGCGGTTTTGACGCCCTCGATCTTCTCGACCGCGTCGATGAGAGAGATGAGCCCGTCGCTAACCGCGTGATCGCGCATATACGAGCTGCTGTCCTGCGAGAGGAAGCTAAAGTCGTAGTAGCCCTTTTTTACGAGCTTTTGCACCTCGTCTACGATGTTTTCGAGCGCGCGGGATTTTAGCTTGCCCTTAAAGGTCGGGATCGCGCAGAAGCTGCATTTTTGATTACAGCCTTCTGAAATTTTGATGTAGGCGTGGTAGTTTGAGCCCGTTATCACGCGCTCTTCGCTTGCTTGCAGGTAGGTGTCCGGGCTAAATAAATTTTGCTTTTTTAGGATGATTTCATCGATCTTGTCGTAGTCTCCGACGCCGGTAAATAGATCGACCTCGGGCAGCTCCTTCATCAGCTCCTCGCGGTAGCGCTGCATGAGGCAGCCCGTGACCACGAGCAAGGAGCCTTTTTTGCGCGCCTCGTGCATATCTAGGATCGCGCGGATGCTTTCTTCTTTGGCCGAGTTTATAAAGCCGCAGGTGTTTACGATGATGACGTCGGCGCTTGCGACATCTGGCGTGATCTCGTAGTTTTGCAGGCGTCCGAGCATGATCTCGGAGTCCACCAGATTTTTGTTACAGCCTAATGATACTAAGTGAAGCTTACCCATCTTATACCCACAGATTGTCGATCAGACGCGTTTTGCCGACATACGCGGCGACTAGGATGATGGTGTTGTCCGGCTCTATTAGCGAGATTTCGTTTAAATTTCTATCCACGATCGCGACGTAGTCGACGTTTAGCGGCTCTAGGGTTTGTAGCATCTCGCCTTTTATCGTTTGCGCGTTTAGCTCGCCGGCTGCGATCAAATTTGAGGCTTTTTTAAGCGAATGCGAAAGCTTAAGCGCCTCTAGCTTTTGCCCCTCGTCTAGGTAGGCGTTTCGCGAGCTAAGCGCCAGTCCGTCGCGCGCGCGAACGATCTCGCAAGGCACGATCTCTAAATTTAAAAAACAGGTCTTTACGAAATTACGCACGATGAGCAGCTGCTGCGCGTCCTTTTTGCCCATATAGACGCGCTTTGCGTTTGTTAGATTAAAGAGCTTGTTTAGCACGCGAAGCACGCCGTCAAAGTGTCCAGGGCGAGTCTTGCCCTCAAGCACGCTTGCTAAATTTTCAGGCGCGCTGATTAGCGGCTCGGTATCAAAATATAGCTCCCTAGCCTCAGGCGCAAACATCGCGTGCACGCCCAGCTCCTCGCAAATTTTAGCGTCGTTTTGTTCGTTTTTTGGATAGCTATCAAAGTCCTCGCCCGCTAAAAACTGCGTCGGGTTTACAAACGTCGAAACGATCGCGGTTTTGTTTTCTGCTACGCACTTTTCTATGAGGCTAGCGTGTCCGCCATGAAGCGCGCCCATAGTGGGTACGAAGCCGATATTTTCGGGATTTGCCGCGACGAAATCTCGCAGCTGTTCTGCTGTTCTTAAAATTTGCATTTTCTCTTCTTTATGTCTAATTTTAACGCGCGATTATAGCAAATTTTATCTTTACTCTTACAAATATGTTATAATCACGCCAAAAAGCACAAAAAAGGTCTTAAAATTTGGATAATTACGAATACACGGAACTTCTAAAAACCCTAAACACGAAAGTAGAA
>NZ_CALIII010000109.1 GCF_938018145.1 uncultured Campylobacter sp. | reverse complement strand
TAAAATTTAAGCGTGCGCTAGGCATATAGCCTGCGGAGCGCCAAATTTTAAAACCCTCTGCTCGCAGTTGCGACCAGAGGAAAGCAAAGCGACGTATAGTCGGGCGAGATAACGCGTTAAATTTTAAAATTTAACGCTAGCAGTCAGCATAAACTGCCTCGCATACCCCGGCTGTATCGGTATGATATTAGCCTGCGTGCCGGTCGATGAGGACGTATAATAAAGCTTATCGGTCAAGTTTTTGACGTTAAATGAGAAATTTGTCTCGTAGCCCGCGATCTTGGTATCGTAGCTGATAAATGCGTCGTAAACGACCGCGTCGTCCATCTTAAAGCCCGTTCCCGCAGGCACGGCCGGTAGATTCGTCCTCATGTAGTAGGTGTACCATGAGCCAAAGTACCTCGCCGCACCGCCGATCCTTAGGCCTTTTGCGCCTAGGTGGCTAAAGTCGTAGTTGGCAAAGAGGCTGGCTTGGTGCTTTGGCGTAGCTTCTAGCGGTTTGCCCACCAGCACGGCAAACGCGCCGCTATCTTTTCGCACCTCGGTTTTAGTATATGCGTAGCTAGCGCCCACGCTTAGACCTTGCGTCACGCGGCCGTTAAAGTCAAACTCAAAGCCTCTAGAGCGCGCCTCGCCCACGGGCGTACTTACGCTATTTACGGTGCGCATGATGTTTTTCTTATCGATGTTAAAGATCGCCGCGCTAGCCGTTATGCTATCGTTTTGAAATTTAGTTCCCAGCTCTATGCTTTTGCCTTCTTCGGGCTTTATGTCGCCGATGTCGTCGCCGCTGATCGCCATTTGCGGGCTAAAGCTTTGCGCGTAGTTGGTATAAACGGACCACTCGGGCGTTAGCAGGTATAAAAGCCCCGTCTGCCACGTAAATTTGCCGTCTTGCTGATCGGTGGTGTTTGGTCCGCTAGTCGTGCCGCGCGCGACTTGATCGTAGTATTCGTATCTAACGCCCAAAGAGTAGATCAAATTTTCGGTCAAATTTATACTATCTTGCGCGTAAAATCCGATCGTTCTTAGCTTTTGATACTGGATACCGGAGGCTCGGTCGGACGGATAGGCGACCGTGCCGTAGACTGGACTGTAGATATTTATCGGGAAGTTTCTGTGCGTCGTGCCGGAGCTGTAGCTGTTTAGCGCGCCGGGTCTATAGCGGTAGTACTCCTTTGCGTCGATACCGAAGAGCAAGTTGTGCTCTATCTCGCCCGTTTGCACGTAACCGTTTAAATTTAACGACCCCGCGTGCGTGCGGTGGATAAATCCGTCATACGCCTCGTTTCGTCTAGCTGCAACGCCCGTGTTTAAATTTACGTTCATTAGCCTGATGTGGCCGTATTCGTGCTTTGAGCGGGAAAATGCATAAGCGCCGCGCAGTAGCCAGTCCTCGCCGATATTTTTTTCAAAATTTACGTCCACGGTGTCGAGTCTGGTTTTTAGTTTATTAAACGGCTCGTCAAGGCGTCTTTTCTTATCTATCGGCAGTAGCTTGCCCGTGCTTGGAATGAGATACATACCGCGGTCGATCGGATCGGTCGAGCGCGTGTGCGTATAGGCTAAATTTATGCGGTAATCATCGCCTTTATACGAGAGCGAAGGCGCAAAGAGGACGTTTTTATATTCGCCAAACTCCCTCCAGTAGTCTTTTTGCATGGCGTCAAATATAAATCTATACGCAAAGCCGCTATCAGCGATCGGTCCCGTGGTATCAAAGCCCGCGTTCCAGTAGTTGCGGTTGCCGATACCAGCCCAAATTTCGTTTGAGAAGTCGTATTTTGGCTTTTTAGTGACCATATTTATGATGCCGCCGGGCTCTTGCGCGCCGTAGAGCAGGCTAGCCGGGCCTTTTAGCACCTCGACGCTTTCTACGGTTTTGTTAAAGCTATGCATGACGCTAGCGGGCACGCCGTTTCGCATGATCGAGCCGTCGCGTCCGCCGCCAAATCCTCTTTTTATGATCGAGTCAAAGATACCGCCCGTGGTGTTTCCGTAGCTAACTCCGCTCACGTTTTGAAGGCTCTCGGCTAGAGTCTCGGGTTTTTTATCTTTTAGCTGTTGTTGCGTCACGACGTTTACCGTTTGCGGAATCTCTAAAATAGGCGTATTTGTTTTGCCTACTTCGCTGGTTTTGGCGCGGTATCCGTCATCCGCGCTCTCGCTAATCTCGACGCCTTGTAGTGCTACGTCGGCAGCGAAAATTTGAGTTAAAAGCAGCGACGAGGCCGCTAAACTTAGGCTAAATTTGTTCATTTATTTTTTCTCCGTTTTAAAATGCATTATCATTATATTATTCATACGCTTAAAATTCGGCCCGATTTTAGGCTATAATTTCGGCTATGAAATACGCAAATTTAAAACAAATACAATCATTTTTGGGCAAATTTAAAAAAATAACCGCAATCAGACGCGCGGGCGATATGGCGATATTTATCGAATTTGACGGCGAGCTCGGGCTGTTTTTTGATCTCAGCAAGGCCGACTCCGCGATCTACGCAAATCCTGATTTTCTAAACGTCAAAGAGTACAAAGCGCCCTTTGACGTCGCGCTTAAAAAGAGGTTCTGGGGGGCGAAAATTTTAAATTTAAGCGTGCCCGAGGGAAATAGAATTTTAAAGCTGGAGTGCGAATTCCAAGGCTCGTATAAGAGCCTGGCCTCAAGCCTATTTTTGGAGTTTACGGGGCGCTTTACCAACGCGATCATCACGGACGAAAAGGGCGTCATCGTCGAGGCTTTGCGCCATATAGATAATAATTTTCGCGTGATAAAACCGGGGCGCGAGCTGCTTGAGCTGCCGCTGGCTATGATAAAAGAGCGAGAGACGCCTCTGATAACGGATTTTGAGCGGTATTTTAGCGAGGAATTTAAGCGCGTAAATAACGCAAAGCTAGAAAATCTGCGCGCCGTAAAATCGGCCGCGATAGAGCGAAAAATGCAAAATTTAAGCGAAATTTTATCGGGCCTTGAAAACGAAGCAGATCTAAATGCGCAAAGCGAAATTTTAAGCAAAAACGCGGGGCTGATCCTATCAAATTTGCATGCGTTAAGGGACTACGAGCGCGAGGTAACGCTAAATGATTTCGAGCGAGGCGAGGTGAAGCTCGTGCTAGACGACAGCCCCAAAATCGCCGCAAACGCGATGTTTGCCAAAGCAAAAAGGCTAAAGCAAAAGGCGGCCGGGCTGGTTATAGAGCGGCAAAATTTGACCGAAAAGCTCGAGTTTTTATCAAATTTACAAACGCTCGTAAATGAAGCGAAAAGCGCCGAAGAGCTAGAGATCCTAGCGCCTAAAAAAGCCCGCGCCGTAAAGCAAAAAGAGCAAAATCAAAATGTCGAGGATTTTTACGTCGAGGGCTATAAAATCAGCATCGGACGCAACGAAAAAGGCAACGTCTGGCTGCTAAAAAACTCGAAAAAAGACGACGTCTGGATGCATCTAAAAGACCTGCCGTCCGCGCACGTCATCATCAAAACCGCAAAAAGCGCTCCCAGCGAGGAAATTTTGAGATTTGCGGCGAAAATTTGCGTGAATTTTAGCGTCAAAGGCGGCGGGACGTACGAGGTTGATTTTACCAAACGTAACAACGTCAAAATTACGAGCGGCGCAAATGTAAATTATATTAATTTTAAGACGATATTAGTAACAAAGCACGACTAAAACAGGAGGCGAAAATGGCTGTAACACCCCTTGGCAACACGATTTTTATCAATCAAAACGTAAATATGGTCTCAAACAAGGTCGCCGACGTCCAAAATAGATTTGACCTGCAAAATCTCGCCGCCGCATCGCTAGCAAGCGACGAAAAACAAGAGGTCTCCGAGGTGCGACCGACCGAGGAAACCTACAAAATCGACCCCAAAAACGAGCACGAAAAGCAAAAAGGCAGGCAGGAGCAAGGCGAGCTCGCCTCGGAGCAAAACGGCGAAAACTCCGACTCTGACGGCGATGAAAACTCGGAGGATTACGTCGCGGCTAACGACTTCCCGCAAGCGTCGCCCGTATTTCAGCATCTTGATCTTAAAATTTAACCTACTCGCTCAAATTTGACTGGACTTTTTACTGCTCGGCGGTCAAATTTGGCTCGATTTAGATCAAATTTGAGCTTTTATTCGCTAAATTTAAGCAGCTGTTTTTAGCGAGAGTAAATTTCACCACAGATCGTCAAATTTGCGCTGAAACTACAAGCCTCGCTCGGCAAAATTTAAACCAAATCCGTCAAATTTACCGCTACGTTTTAATCAGAACTAAAACTTAACGCAAAACCTTCAAATTTAACCGTCCGCCAAAGTCCGTAAAGGCAAATTTGCCTCAAATTTCGGCGCTTTTAAGCGAAAATTGTATACAATTATTACTCAAAAAAGGAAAAATCATGAAAACGCGTATAATCACCGGCGTCGCGCTATTTGCGGCGGTTTTGGTCATCTTTTTCGTCGATAGTTATCTGTTAAATTTCGCCATTTTAGGCTTCGTGCTTTACACGGCCTTTGGCGAAGCGCAGAAGCTCTACGGCTTGCATGGCGGCTCTCTTGCGCTCGTGGCGGTTATTTTTTACCTGCTTACACCTTTTTCAAACCCCGTATTTATCGCTATTTTAGCGGTTTTGCTCGTAGTTAGTTTTCTCGCGCATTTTAAGAGCGAAAATCTAACGCCCGCGCTGCCGTTTTTGTATCCGATGACGCCGATTTTTCTCATCTGGATGCTTTATTCGCAGTACGGCGTGGGCTACTTGGCGTGGCTGATTTTAACGGTCGTGGCGTGCGATAGCGGGGCGTTTTTCGTCGGCAAATTTTGCGGCAAGCACGCCTTTAGCGAGACTTCGCCGAACAAAACCTGGGAGGGCGTGGCTGGCGGTATCGCCGTAG
>NZ_CALIII010000108.1 GCF_938018145.1 uncultured Campylobacter sp. | reverse complement strand
GCGCCATCTTGCGGTGCGACTTTATTAGACCTTTTTCGATGATGACGTTTAGCATCTGTACGTCGATGTTTCCGCCGCTTAGCACGATGCCGATGCGCTCGCCGGCTTTAAATTTGACCTTGTTGTGCAAGATACTGGCGACGCCGACCGCGCCCGCGCCCTCGACCACGATCTTTTGCGTCTCGAGCAGGAACAAAATCGCGTTTGCGATCTCCTCGTCATCGACCTGCACGAACTCGTCCACGCACTCAAGGATATTTGCCAGAGTCGTCTCGCTAGCGTCGCGAACCGCGATACCGTCGGCGATCGTGCGCACGGTTTTTGAGTTTATGCTTTTTTTAGCGCTAAAGCTGTTAAACATCGCAGGCGCGCCCTTTGCGCTCACGGCGACCACGCGGATGTCTGGATTTACCTGTTTTACGCAGCTTGATATGCCGCTGATTAGCCCGCCGCCGCCAACCGGCACGATGATAGTCTCAAGCTCGGCTAGATCATCAAGCATCTCTAGCCCGACTGTCCCCTGCCCAGCCATCACATACTCGTCGTCAAATGGATGAATAAAGCTCATGCCCTGCTGCTTGGCGTACTCGACGGCGTAGGCGTAGGCCTCGTCGAAGTTATCGCCCTTTAGGATAACCTCGGCGCCTAGATCTTTGGTGCCTAGCACCTTTAAAAGCGGCGTGGACTCGGGCATCACGATGGTGGCGGGCGTCTTAAACTCGCGCGCTGAAATAGCTACGCCTTGGGCGTGATTGCCCGCACTTGCCGCGACGACGCCTTTTTTACGCTCCTGCGCGCTTAAATTTGCGATTTTATTATACGCGCCGCGGATCTTGTATGCGCCCGTGCGCTGGAGGTTTTCTTCTTTTAGGTAGATGAGCGCGCCGCTTGCGAGGCTTAGCTTTGCGCTGTAGGCAAAGGGCGTCTTGTATACAAAGCCGCTTATCGTGCGCTTGGCTTGGATTATTTTATTTAGAGAGATCATTTTAGCCTTTCGTTTTTGTTTAAATTTTACTTTTCGTCGCTTTTGCTTGCGCGTTTATTTACCGTATTTTTGCTTACGTTTTCTTTATTTTTTATCGCGCATTACCGCATTTGCGTTTTTTATTTGGCGTTTAGAGCGGTTTCAAATTTGATTAAACCCTCAAATTTGCGTCTTAAAAAAGTTACTCGCCGCCGTCAAATTTGGCCTAATCAAGCCTTTGTAGCTCGATTTTTATGCACCTATCCTGCACGAAATTTATCCCGTTTTCGCACGCGACCGCTCCCGCTTCGTCGTTTGTGATACCAAGCTGTAGCCACAGCGTTTTCACGCCTTTTTTGACGGCGTCCTTTACTAGCTCGCTAGCAAACTCACCCTTTCTAAACATCACGGCGATGTCGATATTTTCATCTACTTGGGTCAAATTTCTATAAACCTTGCGTCCTAAAATTTCATCAAATTTTGGATAGACGGGAAATACGTTAAAACCGCGCTCGATTAGAAATTTCGCAACCTCGTTGCTAGGCTTGCTCTCATCTGGACTAAGGCCCACGACCGCGATATTTTTAGCGGCGAATAAAATTTGCCTAAGATCGCTAGGCATTTTTACTCTTTAAAAGCACGCCGCACTCGATGTGAGCGGTGTTTGCAAACTGATCAAACACGGCAAAATTGACCGCCTCGTGCGTCGCGGCAAGCTGCGCTAGATCGCGCTTTAGACTTTGCGGCGAACAGGAGATATAGATGATATTTTCGTAGCTTTTGATGAAATTTATCACGCTCTCATCAAGTCCCGCGCGCGGCGGATCGACCAAAACGTGCGAGAAGTCGTAGCTAAAGATATCAAGCTCTCTTAGGCGGTTAAACTCGCGCTCGCGCCCAAACGCGCTCATCAGCTCCTCGGCGCTCATTCGCAAAAATTTGATGTTATCTACGCCGTTTAGTTCGCAGTTTTTGAGCGCATTTGCGATTGAGCTTTTGGAGATTTCGGTTGCCAAAACGCGCTTAAATTTTTCAGCTAGCGGAACGGTAAAGTTGCCGTGTCCGCAGTAAAGCTCGAGCAGATCCGCGCCGCACTCTACGCACCCCTTCGCCCATGCGATCATCTTTTCGTTTACGGTGGTGTTTGGCTGAATAAAAGCTCCGTCGCCGAATGTAAATTTGTAAATTTTACCGCCGATGTTTAGGCGGTCCTGTAAATTTAGCTCGCCGCTTAGTAGCTTTTGCCCCTTTGCTCTCGCAGCTATCGTTACACGGTGACCGGCAAGCTCGCGTGCTAGGCTCTCTATCTCGCCCTGCTCGGCTTCGCCTAGACGCTTATGATAGAGCAGTGTCGCTAGTATCCCGCTCGCGCACGAGATAAACTCGGCGCCAAACAGCCTCTCTTTTAAAATTTGATTTTTCATAAGCGCTTCAAGCAAACGCGGCATCAAATTTGCGATAGGATCGGCTACTTTTGGGCATTCGTCTATCATAATTCGCTTGGTTTTGGCGCCGTGCATCGTGTATGCTAGATCGACCGCGCTATGCCAAATATCGTGCCAGACTCCAAACTCCGCCCTAGTGCGGTAGCCAGCACTCTGCGAGGCGAAAAACTCAAATTCGCCGCGGTAAAAAGGTTCAAATTCGCGCTTTATGAGATCTTTTTTAAACTCAGCCTGCTCCTCATAAGGCATATCAAGAGTGCAACTGCCGCACTCTCTTAAAAATTTGCAAAACTTATCGGGCAAATTTAAACCTTTTGCCCAACGAATCTAACAACCAAAGCCGTCACCAAAAGCCCCAAAGGAAGCACTATCCAGATGCTTAGGCCAAGCGCAGTCGGGAAGTATCCCGCAAAAATACTGATCGCGCAAACCGCAAGCGCATAAGGCATCTGAGTCTGGACGTGATCGATGTGGTTACATCCCGCGCCCATGGACGAAAGTATCGTAGTATCCGAGATCGGTGAGCAGTGATCGCCGAATATCGCGCCCGTTAAAACGGCTGAGATATTTACTATCATATACGCGTGCAAGGCGTCGCCCTCTAGTCCGCTGTGCATGCCCACGGCGCTAGCTAATGGTATCGCAAGCGGCATCAAAATGCCCATCGTGCCGTAGCTGGTGCCGGTAGAAAAGCTGATAAATGAACCCAGCATAAAAATCGCCGCCGGAAGGACGATCTTTGGCGTAGACTGCGAAAGCAGATCAACTAGGTAGCGAGATGTGCCAAGCTCCTTGATAACCGAGCTTAGCGACCACGCAAGAAGCAGGATGATGATCGTAGTTATCATGGTTTTCCAACCCTTGCCCCAGGTTTCTATCGCCTCGCGCACAGTCAAAATTTTTCTATAAACGGCCATAAATATCGCCACCACCGTAGCTAGCAAAGCCGACTGAAATAGCGCTACGGACGCATCGGCAGCGCCGAACGTAGCTTGGAAAGTGTGGAACGTAAGCGGATGAGCCTTCGCGCTCTCAAGAGCCTCGCCCTCAAGCGCGCCCAAACCGCTAAAGTAAAAGCTAACGAACGCGCCCAAAATAAGCACCAAAAGCGGAATAACGGCGTTTGAGCTTTGTAGTTTGATATTTTCTTTAGGTTCTAGCGTCTTATCCTCGACGTCCTCGATCATAGCTCCGCCCTGTCTAGGGTGCAGTTCGCCCGCTCTAGCTCTGCGCTCGGCTTTTAGCATGCCTGCAAATTCGCGCCCCATAAACGCGGTGCAAACGATGAAAAATAGCATGAAAAGATTGTAAAATCTATAAGGCATCGTCTCGACAAAGATACTAAAAGCATTTACGTTCGTTATGCCGATGAGCTCGTAGCCTTGCTTTATCAGCGAGATCTCAAGTCCAACCCAAGTCGAGATGACGGCTAAACCAGCGATCGGAGCGGCGGTAGCGTCGATGATAAAGGCTAGCTTTTCGCGAGAGACTTTAAATTTGTCCGTTATCGGGCGCATGATCGGGCCCACGATGAGGGAGTTCGCGTAGTCGTCGAAAAAGACGAAAAGTCCCATCACCCAAGTTGAAATTTGAGCCGAAACGCCTGTTTTAGCCTTTTTGCTCAGCCATATCGCCACAGCCTTGGTTCCGCCCATTTTGGTGATGAGCGCGACCACGCCGCCGATACAAAGCACCTGAAGCACGATGCCCGCGTTCCAGCTATCGGCCAGCGAGCCCACGACCCTTTTTACGATGTCGGTAAAGCCCTTTACGAAGGTCATCGGGATGCTCGAGTCGATGACGTTTATGAGAAACGTTCCGCTAAAAACGCCGATAAACAGCGACAAAACGACGTCTTTGGTGATAAACGCCAAAACTATCGCCACCACGGGCGGTATGAGCGTCCAAAAGCCGAAAATTTCGGCATTTTTTTTCGCTACTTCGGGATCTACGGCTAGCGCCAAGATCGGCAAAAGCGACAAAAATAAAATCTTTTTCATCAAAAACTCCTTTTTGTTTTTCGTCGGTTTAATCAAATTTTCCGCCCCGCGTGCGGTCGGTCGGTATTTAAGGCATAAATTTAGCTAAATGCGGCTTAAATTTTTGTTTTAAATTCGCTTAGAATTCAATTTTTTTAGCTCTTTATTAAAATTTTATGTTAAAAATGAAGCTTTTGTGGAAATTTTGTTTAAAACTGCGCTCGGCGGCAAATTTAAATTTGCTCGTAGTTTAGATTTTGCGGGAAATTTTAGCTTTGATTTGTTGGTCAAATTTTGATATTAGCGAGCCGCGCGTCATTTGCACGAAAGAAGGTTAAATTTAGATTTCGTTTCAAGATTGAGCGGGCTGGGGCAATGTAAATGCAGCCTCGCTTCCGCCGCTCAAATTTGAAAATCAGGCGTTAAATTTAGGATTAAACTTGACTAAAAAACAACCGAATTTAATCCTAAAATCCGCA
>NZ_CALIII010000107.1 GCF_938018145.1 uncultured Campylobacter sp. | reverse complement strand
TTTCTCGATGTTTACGGGGATCATCAGTATCGTGGTTTTTGCCAGTGTCGTAAATTTGGCTCTCGGGCAGTACAAATTCGGCTTTGAAGGCCAGCCTATCGCGCACAACGACGTGGTTTGGAACTTCCTTAGCATGACGCTAGCCGGGCTTTGCTTTAGCCTTAGCGAAGGCTGCCCGGGCAAGCATCTCGTGCAAATGGGTACGGGCAATCTAAGCTCGGTAATCTTCGTCATCGGTATGGCGGCGGGCGCGGCCGTAGCGCATAACTTCTTGCTCGCTAGCTCTCCTAGCGCCATAACGGCGGCGGCTCCGTGGGCGGTGACGGTGGGGTTTGTTTTTGCGGTTTATGTGGGATTTTTCCACAAAAAAGCCGCTTGATTCCCCATAAACGACGGATTTCAAGCTTTAAAATTTTAAACCCGTTTCGGTTACGTATTTCATATACGCGCCCTCACGGGTTAAAATTTTAAAGTTAAACTACGCCTATTCTGTCTGGAATATTTGTCGCATATCTTGCTAAATTTATAAATTTGACATTTTCGCGGCGCGGGTCTCGGTAGGTCAAATTTAGCTTAAATTTGAAATCAACCACAAGACAAAAGTACAAATAAAATATTAAATTTTGCAAGTTTCTCTCTGTGTCCAAAAGCCAAAAACTAGGACAATATCGATTTTATATATATTTAATGCGCCTCGGCGTAAAATAGATTTAAAATTTATTTTAGGGAAAAAGAAAATGAAAAAAGTAATTTTTTGTTTGGTTGCGGCGTATTCTTTGGTCTCTGCCGCTTCGTTTAACGAGGCGCAGATACGTGAATTTGAGCAAAAGTGCGAGGTCGGAGACGCTATTATATGCGGTAGTGTCGGGATATCGTACTATATGGGCGATAACGGTTTTACGAAAGATTACGAAAAAGCTGCGAAATTTTTTGCGAAAGCTTGCGACGGAAATAACTACAAAACCTGCTCAAATCTCGGGTTTATGTATTCTACCGGCCAAGGCGTCGTTATAGACCCTGAGAAAGCTGCGGAGTTATACGTTAAGGCTTGCGAGGGCGGAGACGTTTTTGGTTGTCAAAACGTAGGAGCCATGTATCTTAAGGGCCAGGGCGTAAAAGCAGACGCCATAAAAGGGTTAGGCTATATAAAAATAGCTTGTGATAAAGGACTTTGGGGTGCTTGCTCAAATTTTGCGCTTGCTAACGAGCTTATCGGTCAAAAAACCAAGTCGGAAGCATCTTTTAAAGCAGCCAAAGAATACTTTAAAAAAGCATGCGATCTGGGCAAAAACGACCGCAGCGCGCAGGTTATTGAGGAGCAAAAGAAGATATGGCTACAAGCGTGCGAGAAATACGAGGCACTAAAGTGATTTCAGGTTTGCAAATTGAGCTTAAAGGCAGTGGCAAAAGCGCATTTTGTCATTGCCCGAGTGTCATTTCAAACTAAATTTAATCAAATTTACGAGTCTACATAAAACTAATAAAAAGCGGCGCTACGCTAAAAGTCCGGCGCCTTTGATCGCCTGACTGCGCTCTTTAGCGTATATGCGCTCGCCTCCTATGACGTCGTATTTCCAGATCGGCGCGTTAGCCTTAAAGTCCTCGACAAACTCGTTTATTAGCTGCAAGGCGACCTTTCTTTGCGGGCTAACGACGCCTGCGACGTAGGAGCTCTCGTGCACCGGCACGTCACCTCGCGAATGCGCGAAAAGCACGTATGCGCCCAGATCCTTTGCCTTTTGCTCCCAGCCAGCTAGCCATTTGCGCAGGATCGGCTCGTAGATGTCAAAGCTAAGCGCGCTTATGCCGCCTTCCTCGCGCACGATGCCCGTAAACGTGATGAGCGCGCCGCAGTTTTTGTCCTTAAACTCGTCGTACCAGGCGTTTGTGATCGCCTTGGCGTCGAGGCTTCCATCAAATATCTGCATCTTAACCCCCGCAAACCGGCGGTAAAATGGAAATTTTATCCCCGTCTTTTAGCGGCGCGTCTAGCGAGCTTGCGATCTCGTCGTTTACGGCGACGGCGCAGATTTTTAGCCACTCGGACAGCTCCGCGTATTCGCCTAGTTTTTCTTTTACTTCGCTTAAATTTGCCGCTTCCAGCTTTAAATTATTCATCTTTATCGGGCCCAAAAACTCGATTTCTACCATAAATTTGCCTTTGAAATTAAATTTTTTTCTTGATTTTACTTAAAAAAATATTTAGATATACTTACGCCAAATTTTAAACGAAAGAGCCCTAATGAACGAAATCTTAAGCAAAATAAAAACGCCCGCCTACGTCTGCGAAGAGGCCAAGGTGCGTGCAAATCTCGAAATTTTAAAACGCGTCAAGGATGAAAGCGGCGCAAAGGTGCTAGTCGCCCTAAAAGGCTTTGCATTTAGCGGCGTGATGGGGCTTGTGGGCGAGTATCTAGACGGCGCGACGTGCAGCGGCCTACACGAGGCTAAATTTGCCGCAAAATACGTTCGCGGCGAGATCCATACGTATTCGCCCGCGTTTAAAGACGAGGACATAGATGAGGTGCTAGCGCTCTCAAAACACGTAGTTTTTAACTCCTTTGCGCAGTGGGCTAAATTTAAAGAAAAAGCCCTAGCTGTCGGTGTTACCTGTGGGCTTCGCGTAAATCCCGAGCTATCCGTCGCGCCGACTGACGCGTATAACCCGTGCGGTCGCTACAGCCGACTAGGTATCACGCGCGCAAATTTCGACGCAGACGCGCTTGATGGTATCACGGGGCTGCATTTTCACGCGCTTTGCGAGGAGAGCGCGCAGAGCCTGGAGACCGTGCTGATGGCGTTTGAGGAGAAATTCGGCGAGTTTATCCCGCGTATGAAGTGGGTAAATTTCGGCGGCGGACATCACGCAACCAAAGAAGGCTACGACGTCGATCTGCTCATAAATTTGATCAAAAACTTCCGCGAAAAATACGGCGTCGAGGTCTACATAGAGCCCGGCGAAGCGGTGGGCTGGCAGACGGGATTTTTAGCCGCTTCGGTGCTTGATTTCGTGCAAAACGAAAAAACCATAGCCATCCTGGACGTCTCGGCCGAGGCGCATATGCCAGACACCGTGCTGATGCCGTACCGACCGGCCGTGCGAGGCGAGAGCAAGGGCGGTAAATTTAGCTACCGTTTCGGCGGAAACACCTGTCTAGCCGGCGATATCGTGGGGCTTGATGCCGGCGAGCCCGAGTATAAATTTGACGCGCCGCTAAGCGTGGGCGATAAGGTGATATTTGAGGATCAGATCCACTACACGATCGTAAAAAACACGACCTTTAACGGTATAAAGTTGCCTGATTTACTCCTTTTAAAAGAAAACGGCGAGCTTGTAACCGTGCGGGAATTTGGCTTTGAAGAGTATGAGAGGCGAAACTAAATTTGATGCCGGGAACTGCGTCCTTTACGATGCAAAATTGACGTTTGGGGAGGGCGCCGTTTGTGGCTGTAAATTTAAATCAAATTTTACGCCAGGTTTCTGCATGATATGCGCCTGCGCTAAACCCGTAGCTTTTCGGATTTAAATTTTGAAATTTGGTTTATCGCCCGCCAAATTTGCCGCAAATTTAATCTCAAACGAAGTTAAATTTAAGATAAATAAAATCTAGCTTATATAAATGAATTAATATAGCGGATTATAAATTTGACCCTGATTTTGATAAAAAAGTGCCGCAACTGCCTAAAAATGCATTGTTTTGACGCTAAGCTTGCATTACGTTATTTTTTGATATAATTTCATGAAAATCCGCAAAATTTAGCCTTTGGCTGGATGCCGACCACAACAAGCTTTTTAAGACGGAAAACAAAACCAAAGGGAGATAGCATGACGAGAATTTTGAGTTTGCTTTCGGTTTTCGCCTGTTGGGTCTTCGCTATCGAGGCGAGTCCTAGCACAAACCAGTACCAGAGCAATATCTGGGCTGCGGGTAGAATCGAGAACATTAAGCCTTACGAAGACGGTTTGGGGCCGATTTTCACGTTCATTCAGGGCAACGACTACTTCGCGATAGCGGCTTTGTCGCTTATTTTGGCTGTTATCGGCGCGTTCGTTCTACACTTTTTGATCATCGGACCGAAACACTTCAGCCACGACGGCAAAAAAGTCTATGCGTTTAATATGATAGAGCGCGTATCTCACGGTGCTGCGGCGATTGCATGGATAGTGCTCATACCGACCGGCGTCATCATGATGTGGGGCGCAGAGCTTGGCGGCGGCGCGTTTGTTAGATTTTGTAAGGACATCCACGGATTAGCTACTATTTTGTTTGCCGTTTCGGTGCCTCCGATGTTGATAGCTTGGACCGTGAGGATGTTGCCTGCGGTTTATGATATCAGATGGATGATGATCATCGGCGGATATCTATCAAAGGTTAAACGCCCAGTACCTGCGGGCAAATTTAATGCCGGCCAAAAGGCGTGGTACTGGGTAGCTATCCCTGGCGGTATTGTGATGATACTAACTGGTGCTGCGATGTTTTTCCTTGACTTTAGAGCTCCAGACGTTGCGAGCTGGCTTGGCGTATCGCAGATCGAAATTTTAAGAGCTTCTGCGCTAATCCATAACGTGCTTGGCATCGTGTGTGCTGTATTTTTCCTAGTGCACATCTACATGGCGGCCATCGCTATCCACGGCGCTATCTGGTCGATGATAACTGGCTATAAAGAAGAAGAAGAGGTTTATGTACTTCACCACTACTGGTACCAAGAGCTCATCTCTAAAAATAAAATCCCCGTATCTGAATACGAAAAAACTTATCCAAAATTAAAATAATAAAAAAGGAGAAATCTTTCTCCTTTTTGCCTCAAAGGCGAGCTTACAAGTCGCCTTTTATACGAAATTTAAAATCTTTTAGATAAAATTCCCCTCAGACTTCAGGTTGAAGAGTAATAAATTTAAGGAAAAATCATGCAAATCGATTGTAGAAATTTGGCTTGCCCTGAGCCCGTTATCAGGACTAAAAACGCGCTTGAAGGATTAAAAAATGGCGAAAAGCTTGAGATTTTAGTAAATTCAATCGCCCCAAAAGAAAACATAAGCCGTTTTTTGAAAAACCAAAACGTCGAATTTAGCGTAGAGCAAAACGGTACCGAGACGAAAATCACCGCCGTTAAGGGCGAATCAAAGCTTGAGTTAGCAAATTTTGACGAATTTGTCTGCGAAATCACGCCAAAGAATAAAAAAACAGTCATTTATCTAAACGAAGAATACGCCGGAAGCGGCGACGTGGGCGTTAGCTTGCTAGCTAAATTTTTAGGCGCGCTTTTGCAGGTAGAAAATAAACCAGAATACGTAATCTGCGTAAATAATGCCGTTAAAATGACTACAAACCGCGCTCATCCGAGCTTTAAACCGCTTAAAGATTTAGAAGCTGCGGGCGTTAAAATTTTAAGCTGCGGTAGCTGCCTAGAGGCGTACAAGCTTGTAAGCGACCTAAGCGTCGGCGAGATGTCAAACGCCTACGAAGTCATGCAAATTTTAACTACGCACGAGCAAATCAAACTATGATTTACAACGACAAACGTCTCACGAAATTCGTCCGAGCGGCGGGTTGAGCGGCCAAGCTTGACCCGTCGGGTCTAAACAAAACTATCGGCGATTTAAATTTAGCTCACCCAAATTTGCTCTCAAACATCGGCACAAACGAAGACGCAAGCGTCTTTAAGATCACGGACGACATCGCGCTCGTGCAGACGCTGGACTTTATCACGCCGGTGGCGGACGATCCGTTTATATTCGGTCAGATCGCGGCCGCAAACAGCCTAAGCGACGTGTTTGCGATGGGCGGCAAGGTACTAAACGCGCTAAATATCGTCGGTTTTGATAGCTGCAACCTAAGCGGCGAAATTTTGGGCGAAATTTTACGCGGCGGGCAGGATAAAGTCGCCGAATGCGGCGGCGTGATAGTCGGCGGACACACGATAGAGACGCAGCAGATGTATTACGGACTTAGCGTCACGGGCGTCGTTTCGCCAAACTCCTTTTGGTCAAACAACACTGCGCGAGAGGGCGACGCGCTCATACTCACAAAGCCGCTGGGAACGGGCATTTTAAGCACGGCGATCAAGGCCGATCTGCTAAATTTAACCCAAATCGAGCAGGCCGTCGAGACGATGCGGCAGCTAAATTTCTATGCCGTGGACGCGCTAAAAGGCATCAACGTAACGGCGGCGACCGACGTCACGGGATTTGGCTTTTTAGGGCATTTAAGCGAAATGCTAAACGATAAAATCAGCTTTGAAATTTACGCGAGTAATGTACCTGTGATAGCGGCCGCGCGCGAGTTTGCCGATATGGGCATCATCCCCGAGGGTAGCTACAAAAACCGCGATTTTGCGAGTAAATTCGTTACCGGCGATGCGGATATCTTGCTTTACGACGCGCAGACTTCTGGCGGATTGCTGCTAGCCGTACCGCAAAGCGAGGCAAATTTGGCTCTGTCTCGTCTAAAAGAGGCGGGTTACGAGAGCTCGGCGGTCGTCGGTGTAGCTAAAAAACGCGGCGAATACGGCATAAATTTACGCTAATGGGCTTTAAATTTAAGCTTGCGAGCTTGGCGTAAATTTGACGGCTGTAAATTTGGTCAAATTTGAGATAGTTTAAAATCAGCCAAGCGATAGGCAAAACAGCAAGCCTAATCAAATTTATTTACAAAAATCACTAAAACAGCCAAGTTTTCTAAATATAAATTTAGTCAAATTTGAGCTGCTAAAATCCGTAGCAGCCAAAATTCTTAAAAATAAAATTTAGTAAAATCTCGCAAAATAAAATAGTAAATTTACAGCCAACCCCACTTCCAAATATCCGTAAATTTAGCTATTTGTTCGCAAACCAAATCCGTTAAATTTCCAAAATATTTCTCCAAATTTTAAAGCAATCTGCAACATATTATCAAAAATATTCCGTATTTTAAGCGAAAATATAAAAGAATTAAATTAAAATTACAATCTAATATTAATGATACAAAGGAGATAAAATGGAATTTTTATCGTTTCTCTTTCTGGCTATAGCCGTTTTTATAGCTTGGAAAAAACCTGAAAAAGAGGGCTTAGCGTTTGGCGCATTTGCCGTGGGGACGGCGATTTGCTTTATTATGTTTTTCATCGCCAGCTGGACGTCCCTGCTGCCTTACGCGGCGTATTAGGAGGGCGTGATGAGTTTTTTTAACGATAAAAATTTCGATTTTATCATGGCTAGCGCGGTCTTGCTTGTGCTTGCTATCCCCGTCGGTATCGCAAATATCTATCTTGGCTACGTCATCGGCGAGGGGCCTTGCACGCTTTGCTGGTGGGAGCGCATCGGCATGGTCGTGGTCGGCGTCGCTGGTATCTTGATACTGCGCTACGGCCTAAAGGCGCGCTACATAGCCGCCGTGCTTTTTGGCGCTGCGTACGGCATTTTTATGACGCTAAGGCACGCTAGCTTTAGCTTGTATAGAGACGTAGGTATGGGCTTTGGCGGCGATATATTCGGCGCGCACACGTATACGTGGGGCATTTTGGTGTACTGGGTCGTGGTCGTAGCGATGGGGCTGATGATGCTTTTTGCCAAAGACAAGGTCGTCTCGGGCGATATCTCGCGCTCGGACACTAGGATCAAGCCTCTTAGCGCGTATTCAAAATTCGTGATCGCTTTAAGCCTATTTGTCATCCTATCAAATGCCGTTCAGGCGCTCATCTCGGCAGGTATACCTCCCCATAGCGGCAAGGGCGATCCGGAGCGCATCAGCCTAAATAACACTTGGACTTCAGGCGTTTGGAAAAGGTTTGAAAAGCCGTTTTCATTTGTCGGCGCAAACGTCGTCGAGGATCCGTTTATAGCGGGCGAACCTAAAGATATAAGCGTCAAATTTAACTCTGATCCAAGTGCCGGCGCGTTTACGGACGTAAAGCCTGCGCTTAGCGTGAAAAACAGCTTCCCGCTTCCTTTTGAGACGAAGGGAATTTTTGGCAAAGGCGTAACGAGTGGCCTAGCGTATAACGCTAAAAACGATACTTTCGGTATCTCAAACACCGAAGGCGGAGTTTATTTTACGGACGCAAATTTTAAAGAGATCGCTCACGCTATCATCGACAAGCCAAACGGCCGCAATATCAAAAAGGCCGTCGCATCGACATTTGTCGGCGATATGCTGGTGACTACGGGCTTTAACAAAACAACATTCGCCGTTAAACCTGCCCAAAATGTGGACGCGTATCACGAGTGGAGATATTTTAGAGAGAGTAGCGGCGGACTCGAGTCTGCGTGGAAATTTGACCGTCCGGCGCTTTTAACGATAAGGGCGAAAAAACAATACGTCCTAACGCTCGCAAAAGACCCGCAAAGCACCTACATGTATATGATCACGGTGCCAAACGAGCGCGCTAAGAACTTGATCCTCATAAAAGTCGATAGCAAGGACAAGATGCTAAGCGGCGAAACCATCGTGACGTCAGCCCTCGCGCTAAAAGATAAACGCGATCTAAAAGACTACTACGTCACGGCTGGCGACGTCGCGGGAGGTAAATTTTTGGCCTACTCCAAAAACTACAACACCTTGCTCGTGATCGACCTTGCGGAGGCAAAGGTGGTTGACGCCTACGCGATGCCGCAAATAGGCGACATCTCAAGCATGGCGATAAAGGGCGGCAGTATCTACGCTCTAGCTCATAAAGACGGCAAAGTAAACGTCGTAGAGCTAAATAGTCCTCTGGGCGAGTAAATTTAGCCCAAACTAACGCAAATTCGTTCGTTTCGCGCGGACGGATTTGCCTCTATCCTAAATCCTCTTTAAGCTTAAATTCGGTCAAATTTTATATAATTTGGCGTAACCATAAAAACCAAAAGGAGCGAAAATGAATTTTTTAGAATCTATGAAATTTCGTCACGCATGCAAGGTTTTTGACGAAAGCAAGAAAATCAGCGCTGGCGAATTTGACTTTATCTTGGAGGCTGGCAGGCTAAGTCCTAGCTCGACGGGGCTTGAGCAGTGGGACTTCGTCGTCGTGCAAAACGAGCAGCTCAGGCAAAAGATCCGCGAAGCCTCGTGGAATCAAGTGCAGATTACCTCTTGCTCGCATTTGCTAGTTATCCTTGCTAAAGTCGCTGAGGTAAAAAGCGTAGGCGAATACGTAGAGAAAATGATTGACCGCCGCGAGGACAAGGCACCAGAGATGATTGCCGCGAGGAAGAAATTTTACGGCGATTTTCTAGGTGGGCGCTTCCACGGAGACGACGAGCTAGTCTATCACTGGTCGAGTAAGCAGTGCTACATCGCGGCGGCAAATATGATGACCGCGGCGGCGAGCCTAGGTATCGACAGCTGCCCTATCGAGGGCTTTGACGAGGCGGCGTTAAATAAAATTTTAGGCCTTGATACGAGTAAGCAGCGCGTGAGCCTCATGGTGCCGTTTGGCTACCGAGTAAAACCGCAACCAAAAAGATACCGCCGCGAACTAAGCGACGTCGTGAAGTGGATTTACTAAATTCGGTAGTTGGGTAAATTTGAAAATTAACTGAGTCGGCGCACGAGCCTAGCGCGGTTTTGGCTCCGGCCGAGTTTTAAATCTAAGCTTTACTGCTCAAATTTGCCGCAATTTAAATTTGCCAAGGCGGCGAAAACGAAAAATGAACCGATAAAATCTACGTCGGCACAGAGCGTGTGTGTCGCAGACGACGCGAAAGCGCCAAACGCGGTTTGTCTATATGTTTATAGCGATTTTTATGATTTTGCGGTAAAGCTTTGCGCCAAAATACCGTTTTGTATCTAGGTCGGCTGCAGCAAAACGTCGGCGGCTTTGGCGCGAAATAATCGTTTGCGGTAAAAAGAGTACCACGCGATTGTTTAGTTCGATATTTTATTTTATGCGAGCGAGCATTTGATCGCACTGCATGATAAAAATTGGTATAAGATAATTAAAGCACGCCCGTATTTATTTTGCGAGCGGCTCGGCAGATTTGCTCAAATTTAAGGCGCAAAAAACTGCGAAACTTTAAATATTAAGAATTTACGACCGCATAAATTTAGAGCCTTTAAATTTAGCCAAACTCAAATTCGGCTAAAAATTATCGCTCTGCCCGTTTAGCAGCTTGTCCACAACGTAGACGGCGATCTTTTTAGCGCCGTTCATGCTGATGTGCATGCCGTCGTCCTTGCGCAGCGGCTTTTTGTCGGCACCTTCTTTTAGAT
>NZ_CALIII010000106.1 GCF_938018145.1 uncultured Campylobacter sp. | reverse complement strand
TCAAAATTTTTTTAAATTTCTCAAGAAGCGCGTCGTATTCTAAATTCTCAATCATCATTTGTACTCCTTAATCGTCGAATTTATCTCTAAATTTGGCCTTTGCTCCTGCATAGAGGCGTCAAACGGCGTCTCGATATTTCCCACGCCGCTTGCTATGCCTTTTACATCCACGTTCATTATCCATTTGCCCGTATCCAGCAAGACCGGATACAGTTTACTTCCCCTAAAATACGGTTCGATTTTATTATTTAAGACTTGAATGTTTGAAATGGTAACTATCAAAACCGCAAAAACTAGGAAAATTTTGGCGCTTCCGATGATAAATCCGCCCAGTTTATCTAAAAATCCAAGTCCGCTTAGTCCGACTAGCTTTGATAAAAAGGCTCCGATGCCTAGGCAAAGCACCCAAAAAACGATAAGCGTCGCCAAAAATCCGGCGAAAAACAGAACAGAATCGCCCTCTATCTTATAGATATTATCGCTTATTAGAGTGCCGACTCTAGCGCCGAATCTACTAGCCACGACGATACCGCCGATAAGGCCGATAAGGCCGAAAATTTCCTTTATTAGTCCGCTTATTACGCCTTTTATGCCAAGTATCAAAACAAGCGAAACGACGACTACGTCAAATAATGTAACAAAATCCATTACATACCCAACAATCCGCCCAGCTCTTGCTGGCTCGTAGAGTATCTCATCGCCATCTCTTTGGTTATCTGATTTGCCTTGATAGCCTTCATGAGAGCTTGCGTTTGAGTAGTCATGCCGGTCATTTGCTGATTTAGCTGCATTTGAGAGTAAATTTGATGTACCTTATTTTCGCGGATAAGGTTTGCGATAGCGGCGTTGTTTATCAAAATTTCATGAACCGCGAGTCGTCCGCTACCGATTTTTGGAAGCAAGGCTTGAGAGATAACCGCCGTTAGCGAGACAGAAAGCATATTTCGCACTTGAAGCTGCTCACCGCCCTCAAAGCTATCTATGATACGGTTGATGGTCTGGATGGCCGAGTTTGTGTGCAAGGTCGCAAATACGAGGTGACCTGTCTCCGCAGCCGTGATCGCGGTCGATATCGTCTCCCTATCTCTCATCTCGCCCACCAGGATGATATCCGGGTCTTCACGGAGGGCAAATTTAAGCGCTCTAGCGTAAGATTGCGTATCGGTACCGATATTTCTGTGAGAGAAAAGAGATTTTTTATTCGTATGCACAAACTCCACCGGATCCTCGATCGTGATTATGTGCTTTCTTTCGGTCAAATTTATCTCGTTTAGCATAGCCGCAAGCGTCGTAGATTTACCGCTACCCGTCGGGCCGGTAACTAGTATCATTCCTTTTTCGCGCTTTACGACTTCTTTAAAGATATTAGGCGCTTTAAGATCGTCCAGCGAAGGAATCTCGGTCGGAATGATACGAAATGCCGCGGCCAAATCGCCGTTCATCGTGTAGTAGTAGTTGCCCCTGAAACGTCCGACGCCTGGAAGCTCTATGGCAAAGTCAAGCTCTCTGTTTTCCTCCAGTTCGCTTTTTTGTACGTCGGTTATGAGCGCATAGCAGATATCTTGTATGTCGTGTCCGCTCAAAACTCCGAGCTCTAGAGGTCTTAATGTGCCGTCTATTCTGATTTGCGGTTCGCTTCTTGATACGATGTGCAAGTCACTGGCTTTGTTGTGAACGACGGTTTTTAGCAGTATTTCAAGGCTGGTGTTAAATTTTTCGATTTCTTCCATTTTTCTACTCTATGATTTTTGGTACGACGAAGAAGTGCCCGCTGCTCATCGGAGCGTTTTTTAGTATCGTTTCTATCACGTCCGAGCTCACACTTACGTCTTCTCTTAGCGGAGTTCCGCCCTCTCTAGAGCTTACTACCGCTTGAGAAGCGCTTAGATCAAGCTCATCCAGTATTCCCGCGAAGCTCAAAATTTCACTGAGCTGACCTTCGATTTCCCTTCGCTTGTCGCTCTCGACTTTGAGCGAACTAAGCTTTTCGAGTTTGGTTAATAACGTATCATCTATCTGCATAAAACCTCGCCAAATTTTTAAATTTTCCCGCATTATAACACAATTTGCCTTGATTTTTATGCTGTTTTATATTTATTATGCTACAATTACGAACTTTCAATAACTAAAATTTAAGGACAAAACTTGGCTATCAAAGATGATATTGATTCTATAAAGGAAGAGTTAAATACTCAAGAACAATTTTTAGAAAACATAATCAAAAGCGAAAGATTTTTTAAAAAATATAAAAAAATTATCATCGGCGCGCTTGCTTTAGGCGTCATCGGCGCGGCGGGATACTATATAAACGGCGCTTTAAAAGAAAAAGAGTTTAAAGCCGCAAACGCCGCATATGCAAA
>NZ_CALIII010000105.1 GCF_938018145.1 uncultured Campylobacter sp. | reverse complement strand
AACGATCGTTACGGCCGAGATTTTCGTCATCGCGCCCGCTATGTCGCTGACCTTGTCCGTCAAAAACGCGTTTAAAAAAACGTAGCTAAAAAGCACGAGCAAAAACGCTCCCGTAACGTGCGCGAATCCGACCTTCATCGCAAAAACCAGCGCGCGCGAGTAGCTGCCGCCGTTTGCGACGAAGTAGCTAGCCGTTAGCATTTTAGCATGACCGGGGCCAGCTGCATGCAAAAAGCCGTAAAAAAAGCTAACCGCGGCTAACAGGGCGAAATTTAGCGCGTTTAGCTCGGCGCTATTTATCTTGATGAGCTCTTTTAAGCGCTCTAAAAACTGAAGGCTCATGCCCGAAACCGAGTCAAATTTCGCCCTATCCTCGGCGTCGATTTGCTCTAAATTTTGCTTATTTTGCGACTTAACCAGCGAGCTAATCTCTGGCTTTGCAGGCTCTATTTTGGGCGCTTTTGAAGTCATTTCAAAAAATGCCGTACTCAAATTTACGTTTGGCACGAGATAAATTTTATCGGTGAGCGCGTAGGGCTCGGGCGAGCTTATTTTAAAGTTAAAAAATCCCTCGTGGTCAAAAATCTCGACCGTGACGACGCGGCCGTCTTTGACCGCTAAATTTAGCTCTAAAATATACTCGAAATTTAGCCTGCCCTCATCCAGATAAACCCGCTGCGATAGCGTTTTGGTGTGCAAATTTACGGTCTCGCCCGCGCCGTCGTAGTAGCCCACGCTAGTTAGGTAGCCGCGCGGCACGATGTAGTCGAGCAGGGATTTTTGCACCTTCCACGCTTCGTTTTTGCTAAGCGCTTTATCGGCGTTTTCGTCGTAGCTTTGTAGCGTGAGTTCGGTGAAATTTTCAGAAAACGTCCAGGTTACGGCGGCTGTTTTTATCATATCGCCCTGAACGTCAAATTTGACCGAGGCGTGCGCGGTCGGGGTGTAAAGCGAGCACAGAGCGCAGGCGTGCGCAAAGCTAAAAAAGGACGCAAAAAGCGCGAAAATAGCGAGTATGCGTCCAAATTTCATTTACAGGCTCTTTGCGAAAATTTGCGCCGTTTTGCGTAGCTCGGCGTCCCAATCAAGCGGCAGTTGATCGATCTCTACGACGCTAGCGCCGCTTTCTTTAGCGATGGTTTGCGCGGCTTTTTTAGAAAACTGCGGAGCGACGAAAATGACCTTCACGCCGTGCTCTTTGGCTTCCTCGATGAGCTCTTTTAGCTCGGCCGGTTTTGGTTCTTTGCCATCCACTTCGATCGCGATTTGCTCTAGATCGTAGCGCTTAGCAAAGTAGCCCCAAGACGGGTGATATACGATAAATTCGCGGTTTTTAACGTTTGCTAGAGTATTTTTAATAAAGCCGTCAAGCTCGTCAAGCTGGGCTTCAAATTTAGCCAAATTCGCCTCAAAAAGCGCCTTGTTCTCAGGATATTTTTCGCTTAGCGCGGCGGCGATATTTTTAGCTTGGACTTTTACCAAAACGGGATCTAGCCAGATGTGCGGGTCAAATTCGCCATGGTAGTGTTCGTGATCATGGTGGTCATGGCCTGCATGCTCGTGTTTATGCTCGTGGGCTGCGTGCTCGTGCTTAGCGTCATGGTGATGATCGTGGTCCGCGTGCTCGTGGTGACCTTCAAATTTGATCTTTTCTACGCCCGCGTCGGTTTTTACGATTTTAAGGTTTGGATAAGATTTTTGAAATTTCGGCAGCCAAGCCTCCTCAAACTCGATCCCGATAGCAAAATAAAGGTCGCTTTTTTCAAGCGCGGTCATTTGTTTCGGTTTTGGTTCGTACGTGTGCGGATCGGCTCCCTTGCCTACCATGACGTTTACCTTGACCGCGTCGCCCGCGATTTGCTTGACGAAATACTGCTGCGGCAAAATACTGACGCTAACTTGTCCTTTGGCGTATAGCGCGACTAAGCCCAAACATAAAAACGCGAAAATTTTTCTCATTTTTATCCTTTCCGTGTTAAAATTTGGGCGAAATTATATCAAAAGCAACTTAGTTGCAAATTAATTTTTCTCAGGGTATAATACCCTAAAATTCTTAACGCGGAGGAAAAATATGGACGAAAATTTGGAAGAAAAAGCTGGTTTTGAGGAGCTTTTAACGAAAAATGATATCAAAATCACTCCGCTTAGACTTGAGATTTTACATATTTTACACGCCGCCGCCGCACCGCTTAGCTATGATGAAATTTTAGCCCAAATAGGCGCAAACAAAACCACGTTTTACCGCTGTATGGACCTTTTTGAGGCTAAGGGCATCGTGCTAAAAAGCGAAAATAACCGCAAAAATTTCTACGAGCTTGAAAGCGGTGCAAAGGCGTATTTCGTCTGCGACGTCTGCCACAAGATGACTAATATCGACATGCCGCGCCTAAAACAAAATCACGTCAAAAGCGTCGTAGTTAAGGGCGTTTGCGACGACTGCTTTTAAAATTTACGCTCAAATTTGACGGTAAATTTGCAGCTTAAATCCGCTTGCCGAGCGAATTTTGTCGCAAATTTTATAAAAATACGATCTACTAAATTTAAAGCAGCCGCTGCGTCAAATTTAAAAACGCAAATTTGACGCGGGCACTATAAAACTAATCCTCGTAAAGTCTCGCAATCTCCGGCGGTATCGCGATCGGACGACCGCGCGCGAGATCAAAAAATACGTAAGTCGTCACCGCGCTAGCAACCGGCGCTCCGTCTTTACTAAACTCGTAAAAACGCTTCGAGCAGCTTCTTTTTTCGGGCTGCGTCCAGGTTTTCACGCGCACCTTATCGCCCAAAAATAGCTGCCCCAGATAGTCTATCTCGTGCCTGCGCACCATCCACGTGCGGTTTTGCGCGAGATTTGTCTCGATGAGGTCGCCCACGGCGTTTGAGTGCGCGTTTGCCGCTTCTTGCATCCAGATGACGTAGTGAGCGTTGTTTGCGTGATGATTCACGTCGATGGCGTCCTCGCCCACGGTAAATTCGTAGTAAAAAATTTTCATTTTCGCTCCTAAAAACGCTAAAATTGTAGCAAAAATTTAAAGGCAAACAAAATGAAAGAGATGTGGGACAAAAAGGCGGCGAGCTATTCGAGATTTACGGGCGAGCCTAGCGTTTTTCATAGAGGGCTATACGCTAAAATCGCCGAGTTTGGCGTCAAATTTGAGGGCAAAAGCGTCGTTGATATAGGCTGCGGCACGGGCGTGCATACGCTGTTTTTGGCGCAAATTTGCCGCGAGATAACGGGTATGGATATCTCAGGCGAAATGCTAAAAGTCATGGTTGAAGACGCTGATAAATTTAATATTTCAAATTTAACCGCCGTGCAAAGCGATTTTAAAAACTTTAATCCAAACCGCGTTTACGATGTGGCTTTTAGCACGATGAGTCCCGCGATCGCAGACGAGGAGGATTTTAGTAAATTTATAAATTTGGGCGAAAAAAGGGTCTATCTTTGGTGGAATAAACCGCGTTATTCAAGCGTTTTGGAGCTTTTTTACGAGGGCTCCGAAAAGCGATGCTTTAAAGAAAAGGCGAACTTTTTTGAAGAGTACTTGCGCCGCGAAAATATTGCTTTTAACTCCTGCGTGCTCGAGGAGTCTCGCGAACAAAAACGCACGCTTGAGGAGATGACGCAAAACGCGCTTTGGCATTTACAAATCGCAAATTTTACGCACGAGGAAAACGCGGTCAGATCGCGGCTAGAAAGCATCGCGCAGGATGGCTACGTGACGGAAAAAATCGTCTCTTCAATGAAGCTTTTAGTTTTTTAAGATATAATCGCTTTATTTATTTAAAATTTAAAAAGGATTTTAGTTGCCGCGAGCGTTTTTGCAGATATTTTCGTGCGTTTTATGTTTCTTTTGCGTTCAAGCTTTCGCCGCTTCGCACATTTTATCTCCGGTCGCCCAGCCTAAATTTGACGAACAAAAAGCCAGACTAGGCAAGGAGCTGTTTTTCGACGCCTCGCTAAGCCCGAGCGGAACGCTATCCTGCGAGAAATGCCACAACCTTTACTGGGACTTAAGCGGTACTAGCAAAAAAAACGTAAAAATCTCCGCCGACGAGGAGATTAGCCCGCCAACTGCTCTAAACTCGGCATTAAATTTTATCTTTTTTAAAAACGGCGAGGTTAAGGATCTGGCTGGGCAGGTCAGACAGAGTCTAACGAGTAAAAATGAACTTGCCAGCGAGCCGAAATTTTTAATCCAAAAGGTAAATCAAAACTCCGTTTATAGGAATAAATTTGAAGAGCTTTATGAGGATGGGGTAAGCTTTGAAAGTATCGTCGATGCGCTGGTAAATTTTGAAAAAGCCCTCGTCACGCCAAATGCCAAATTTGATAAATTTATCAGCGGAGACGAGAGCGTTTTTGACGAAGAGGAAAAGCGCGGATTTGAGTTTTTTAAAACAATCGGTTGCATAAACTGCCACAGCGGCGCAAATATGGGCGCAAACCTATACTACGAGCTAAAATTTGACGCAGACGGCAACAAAACCGGCCGCTACAAAGTGCCTAGCCTAAGAAATATCGAAAAAACCGCACCGTATTTTTATAGTGGCAAGGTAATGGATCTAAAAGAAGCACTAAAAATAATCGCAAAAATACGCATAAACTACGATCTAAGCGACGAGCAGGCGCACGCGCTTTATAAATTTTTGCTGACTTTAAGCGGCGAAAAACCGGAAATTTTAAAATGAAACACAAGATAATCTTTCATAAAATTCTGTTTCTCATCATAATTTGTATCGTATTTTTCGGTACCATAATGACCTATAAGGCAGCCAGGGATCTAAACATCGCCTACGAATGGAAAAGTTCGATTGACAATATGATGGATGCTAACGACGAAGCGAATTTCTTGCTCGAAAAAAGCCTTCTAGAGGCTGACTACGACGCGGTTATGCGCCATACGGCAGAATTTGAAAAAGGGCTTAGCAAGCTTGATAAAAGCAATCTTATTTCCTTTGAAAAGCTTGCGGCAAATGAAAAAACTTTCAGGGAGCTGGAAGATGCGATTAAGAAAAGGGTTGAACTAACCGATAGATTTAACTCTGCAACGATAATGGCGAGACTCGTTTATAATGAGATGATTTTAAAATTTACGGCATTAGATTGGTTTCATTTTAACGAACTAATGCCTCAAATTTTGATGTTTAGATATGATTTAAATACCGACCTAAAAACACCCCGAGAGCTTTTTGGTAAGTATTTAAAGGAATCAAATCTCAGCAAAAGCGATGCTGATTTTTTAGCAGGTACGCAAAGGCTGCTTGGCTATTACGAACAAGCGCAGGAGCTTTATCGCAATATAATTTCGCTTGAAATTCACAAAAAACTATCCGCTCTCCAAGAAAGCAACGAGCG
>NZ_CALIII010000104.1 GCF_938018145.1 uncultured Campylobacter sp. | reverse complement strand
GGAGTATTTTGCTCTGCGCGAGTTTTTGCAGCTACGAGGTGTCGCGGGAAAGGTAAATAACGGCGCAATATTGTGCTTTGCGGGGCCTCCAGGCGTCGGTAAGACGAGCCTGGCAAACTCTATCGCAAAGGCGCTAAAACGCGAGCTAGTGCGTGTGGCGCTGGGCGGTCTTGAGGATGTAAACGAGCTGCGCGGACACCGCCGTACCTATATCGGCGCGATGCCAGGTCGTATCGTGCAGGGTCTCATCGAAGCAAAGCAAATGAATCCCGTCGTGGTGCTAGACGAGATCGACAAGGTCGGCAGGAGCTTTCGCGGCGACCCGACGGCGGTACTACTAGAGATCCTAGACCCTGAGCAAAATAACAAATTTAGGGATTATTATTTAAATTTTAATATCGACCTGAGCAAGGTTGTTTTTGTCGCGACGGCAAACGACGTGAGCGCCATACCGCCGGCACTGCGCGACAGGATGGAGTTTATCGAGCTTAGCTCCTACACGCCGCAGGAAAAATTTGAGATCGCGAAAAAATATTTAATCCCCCAAGAGCTCAAAAAACACGGACTAAAGCCGAGCGAAGTGACTCTAGGTAAAGACGTGCTAAGCCTCATCATCTCAGACTACACGCGAGAAAGCGGAGTGCGAAATCTGCGCCGCCGCCTAGCGGATATCTTTAGAAAAGCGGCAAAAAGACTACTCGAGGGCGAAGCGCAAAAGATAACCGTGACGACTAAAAATTTGAACGAGTTTTTGGAAAAAAAGGTCTTTGAGATCGAGCACGCCGATAAAAAGCCGCAGATCGGCCAGGTAAACGGGCTAGCGTGGACGAGCGTGGGCGGCGACGTGCTAAAGATCGAAGCCATACGCATACAGGGCAAGGGCGGCTTGCAGATCACCGGCTCTTTGGGCGACGTGATGAAAGAGAGCGCGTATATCGCATTTAGCCTCGTTAAAGTGCTAATTGACGCTAGAAAGATAAAAGTGCCTGCCAAAATCATCCCGAGCCTGCCTGACGACGTCAAAGACGGCGTAAAAAAAGAGCCCAGCGCTAGCGAAGTATATCGTCGTTATGATTTACATATACACGTGCCGGAGGGTGCCACGCCAAAAGACGGACCGAGTGCCGGTATCACTATGGTGACGGCGATCGCCTCGATCCTAACGGATACCAAAGTGCGAAGCGACGTGGCGATGACGGGCGAGATCACGCTAAGCGGCCGCGTGCTGCCTATCGGCGGACTAAAAGAAAAGCTCATCGCCGCGCATAAGGCCGGCATCAAAACCGCTCTGATACCGCGCAAAAACTATGAACGCGATCTGGGCGATATCCCGCAAGACGTCAAAAACGATATGCAAATCATCCCCGTGGACGTCATCGAAGACGTGCTAAAAAATGCGTTCGTCGCAAAATAACTACAAAATTTGATTAAATTTAGCCTCGTTTGCGGGGCTAAATTTCTACTTGAGTATCTTTAAATTTTATTTGATTAAATTTTTATTTTTTGAAATTCTTTTTTAATATGATAAGTATGTAAAATCGGCTGGATGTTGGTGGTATTAATTTTTTGA
>NZ_CALIII010000103.1 GCF_938018145.1 uncultured Campylobacter sp. | reverse complement strand
GGGGGCTCTTTTGCTTCGGCTTTGCCTCGCAACTGCAGAGCAGAGCGTAATTCAAGCCCCTTCCCCCTTAACGCAAACAATTTAAGTAAAATTTATCAAATCATTAAAGCATCAACCCGAAAATATCAGAATTATAACCGTCCAGTATAAACCCAACGTGAATTTCTGCGCCTCTTAACTTACCCTTTCGCGGCTAACGGTAAAGCGTAAAATTTAAACCCCTCCTGCTCAAACCCGCTCGCAAATGCCTGAAATTCGTCAAATTCGGCGCTGTTAAACTCCGCTCGCCAGATCGCGCCCTCCTCGTTAAATTCTCGCTCAAAGCTTAGATTTCGCTTTTCAAAATAGTGCTCAAATCGCGAGCCTAGCGCGTACGGCGTAAAAAACAGGCAAAGCGATTTTATCTCAAATTTAACCAGCGCCCCGCAGTCAGCGGCCTCGTCTATCGCCGCGTTTACCGCTGCGCCATACGCTCGCACGAGTCCGCCCGTGCCTAGCTTTATCCCGCCAAAATACCGAACGATGAGCGCGCCCGCGTTTACGAGCTGGGCGCCTCTAAGCGCGTTTAGCGAGGGTTGCCCGCTCGTGCCCTTTGGCTCGCCGTCGTCGCTTTGATTTTCCACTATCTGGCCGTAGCCGTTTCGCTCGCGCAGCGCCCACACGACGTGCGCGGCCTTTGGATGCTCCGCTTTTAGCTGTTCGTGCAAGGCTTTAAACTCGCAAATCGGGCACAAAAAACATAAAAACGTCGATTTTTTGGCTTCAGTTTTGGTCGATACGACCCGCAAAACCGTTTGCAATTTTCTCCTTTAAATAAAGCCCGATTTTAGCGAAATTTTAAAAATATTCTTATAAAATGGCGGCTAAAATGAAATAAGCTCTCAAAAAGAATGAAAATGTTTAAAAAAATCTCAAAAAAAACGCTTTGGCAAATCATCGCCATGATCGTATCTAGCGCCGTTTTTAGCGGTTCTGGGATCCTAATACTAGCCTTTATCAACAAATACCTCTTAAATTTAAAAGAACAAGACGCTCAAATTTTGCTCGCGTTTTTCGCGCTTTTGATTTTGTTTTTGGGCTTTTCGGTGCTCTCGCGCATCGCTCTTAGCGTGATCGGCAACGATTTTGTCTACGAGCTGCGAGCCAAAACGATAAAAAGGATTCTAGATACCGCAAATCAAAAAATCGTAGCCGCGGGCAAGTCAAATTTGATCGCCTCGCTCTCAAGCGACGTGCGCAGCCTAACCGACGGCTTTATGCAGGTGCCAAGCATCATCCAAGGCGTGCTCATCATCGGCGCGACGGGCGCTTACGTGCTTTATATCTCGGCCGAGATTTTCGTGTTTTTGGTGCTTTGGATGAGCGCGGCGACATGGATTTGCCGATACTTCATCAAAAATATCCACAAATACTACGAACAATGCCGTAACGGCGAGGATGCGCTATACCGCGACTATCAGACCTGCATCGAGGGGCACAGGGAGCTTAGCTTAAATTTAGCCCGCGCGAAGCGGCTTTTTTGGGACCGCTTTATCCCAAACGCAAAAAGCCTGCGCGAAAATATCGTAAAAGCCGAGATCCATCAATCCTTTATGAGCAACTGGCTAAACACCGTGATGCTGGGCGCCGTGGGCATCGAGATATATTTTTGCCTAGCCTACGATACCGCTAGCCTGCAGGATGCGATCACGGTGGCCTTGGCGATACTTTTTTTGCGAGCGCCTCTCATGATGCTGCTTTACTCGGTGCCTAGCGTCTTTCGCGCGCGCATCGCCTACGAGCGGCTAAAAAAGCTAGATCTAGCGCCCTTTGAGCCTGAGTTTGAGCTAGGCGAGACGGCTCCGCAAATTTGGCAAAAACTGCGCCTAAAAGATATAAATTTCGCCTACGACGAGGGGAGCGAATTTGCGCTAAAAGATATAAATTTAGAGATTAGGCGCGGCGAAACGGTCTTTTTGATCGGTAAAAACGGCAGCGGCAAAAGCACGCTATTTATGATTTTAGCGGGGCTTTTAGCGCCAAAAAGCGGCGAGATGTTCGCAGATGACGTCAAGATTACCGAGTTAAATTTAAAAAGCTACGCAAACACGATCAGCGCGGTGTTTAGCGACTTTTATCTCTTTGACGAGGTTATGAGCGACGATCTGGCACTGATAGAGGGGCTACTAAAAAAGATGTCGATAGAAAATAAAGTAAGCGTCAAGGACGGAAATTTCAGCACGCTAAATCTCTCCCAAGGCCAGAAAAAACGCCTCGCTATGGTCGCTGCGCTGCTTGAAAAGCGCAAATTTTTGATCCTTGACGAGTGGGCGGCCGATCAAGACCCCGAGTTTAGGCGGCATTTTTACACGGAGTTTTTGCCGGGGCTTAAGGCGCAAGGCTACACGATTTTTGCAATCAGCCACGACGATGCGTATTTTGACGCGGCGGATAAAATTTACGAGATACGAAACGGGCAGATCGCGCTCGTTAAGGGCTAAAATTCAGCTAAAAACGGTTAAAATAACGGATATCATTTTAAAATCAAGGAGATAGAATGCAGCTAAGCGAGGAAGCAAGAGAAGCAAAAGAGATGGCGCTAGGAATGATGAACGATAATTTCATCGGCCTTACAGAGGATA
>NZ_CALIII010000102.1 GCF_938018145.1 uncultured Campylobacter sp. | reverse complement strand
TCTGCTTTGCTTCCCTTAAAATATGCGCCATTCTACCGACGGCCTTCTGGGAATTTAGGTTGTCAGATAAAGCACTAACGACTATTTCATAACCGTTTATTTTCACGCGAAAACCCTGCAAATTCCATAAACGCGATTAAATGAGCTCGGCATCTAAAACGCATGAGCTTTGATCTGTGCCTACTTCGTGTTTTGCAATCCATTTTTCTATCTTTTCTCTATCGTATAGAACTTTTCTACCGCCTAGCTTTATGTATGGTAATATACCCTTAGATCTCCAAATCGATTGGGCATCAGTACCGACACTAAAGAGAGCTTCAAATTCCACGGGCGTTATAAATTTTTTTTGACAAGGATTTATTTGCATTTTTTCCCTTTTACAAAATTTTGTATCCATCCTAGCATGTTACAAGCCTTAAGTCCAGCAAAAAGTCGGTTCACCAAAAGATAATTTACTGTTTTTTGTTTTGTGGTGCCAGAGGAGCGGTCGGATGCTTAGACAAATTTACAAAAAAGTTTAATATCTTTTATGATATAATCCGTCCAAAGGATAAAGTTTGTGGGAAATTACATTTTTGGATGACCGAGTAGCTGAAGAGTTTAAAGCTCTACCTCCTAAGATTTCCGCCAATATGACTCATATATTTAAGCTCTTGCGTCTTTATGGCAACCAAGTCGGTGAACCACAAACTAAAAGCCTAGGCGACGGGCTTTTTGAGATAAGAGCCAAGGGTGCGGAGGGTATAGGCAGAGGAATGTTTTGCTATATGACCGGTAGACGCATTTATATATTGCACGTGTTTGTAAAGAAAAGCGATAAAATACCTCAGAAAGAACTAGATATCGCCAGAAATAGATTAAAGGAGTTAAAAAATGCCTGAAGTAAAATTTGACGACGTATTTAATGAAATGATGAAAAACGATGAATTTAGAGCTGAATACGAAGCCCTGATGCCCGAATACGAACTAAAAAGCGAGTTGATAAAAGCTAGAATAAAAAGCGGACTGACGCAGTCGCAGCTAGCGGAGAGGATGGGCATGAAACAGTCCAATCTAGCTAGACTAGAAAGCGCGAGCGGAGATTTTAAATTTCAGACGATAATCAAATACGCAAAAGCATTGGGACTAAAGCAGCTAAATATCGCACTGAACTAACAAAAAAAGCGAGGTCAAAATTTGCCTCGCGCAAACACAATTTATAAACCAAGAAGCAGGCAGCACTGGCTTTAACTTGAAAACTATTTCTGTTCCAATCTTTTAGTGGCTACTAAATTTTCTATCACTTGCGAGCTTTTCTGGGTCGCTTTGTAAGTATCGACGCCTAGATAGTGTTGCAGGGTCGCTAGTTCTTCGTGTAGTAAAGTGCCCGACATCGTATGGATATCCGCGCTAGCTTCCGCAAGAGCGCCGACTACTATATCTCTCGCCATGTGTAGGTGAAAATTCTCAACTCCTGAGAGTTCTCTGATTTTTTTAACTTGTCTGTCTAGATTAACTATCGTCTCGCCGCTTACGGGACTAGCAAATACCAGCTCAGCTATTCTCGGTATCTCTTGTAGTTTGGATGCTATAAAATTTGGGATAGCTACGATATAGTCGTTAGAGTTTTTCGTCCTCTCTAAAAGTATAGTGTTGTTGTTGAAATTTATGTTTTTCCATTTTAAGTTTAAAATTTCGGACTTTCGCCTGCCTGTAAAAATCAGGGCAAAAAGCGTCCAATAAAAAACGTCGTCGGCGTAAAGTTCATTAATGGCGGAAAATAAATTTCTGAGCTTATTCGAGCAATTGATGACTTTTGATTTTTTCTCGATCTTATCAAGCTTTAAACCAAACGTCGGCTCGAAAGCTAGAGCCCTATGAATAAGCGCGTACTTAAACATAGGGCGTAAAATTTCTTTTATCGTTTTGTTGTATGTTTTTGGCGATAGTCCCTTGTTTCGCATGGAGTTATAAAAAATTTGAATATGGTCAAGCGTTACCTTTTCTATCGCCAGCGAGCCTAGAGAGTTGTTTTTGATATGATTGTTAAACATCGCCGCTAGCCCAGTCGTAGCTTTGGTTTTGGCTCTAGTTTCCATATATAAATCCCAAAGCTGCTTAACTTTGATGTTTGGCTGGATCCTGGAAGCGGCAGATACCGCCATATCTTTGCTTTTTGCCCATTCGGCAAAAACTGCCATAGCTTCTTGCAAATATTCTCGCCCAGTCCATTTTTCTCTTACGGCTATTTCTACTACCTTAGTGGCTCGCTTTCCATCGCTACTTCTTTTTCTGAATAAAAATTTATTCGTATAATTTTTACTCACGTATATATTTGGAATTTTCGTCTTTTTGTATTCGCTTAGACTGATTGACATTTGAGTCCTTTTTAAAATCCTTTGCGCCGCTTTGGGTAACCCACTGGGTAACCCATTTGGCGATAGAATTATAATTCTAAAAAAGTTATAATCAGCTTAAAATATCGTATTTTAGGACTATACAAACTTATATAATCCTTAATAAATCTGCGGCGTATTTTTTCAAGTCCTTTCATCCGCACCATCTAAAAATTCTTAAATCCATTTCCACAATACAATCTGTTTTATCATATGTTGATTTGATCTACTTTTAAATTTTTAGTACTAAATTTGGATAAATTTTACAGTATGCTACCTACTTTAGATAAAATCTGACATAGATTAATATAATTTAAAATATTTTGCTGTAAAATTTTCATAAAATTTAACTACTTGCATAGCCGAAAGGAGATTGCCGTGGGTCAAATTTTAAACGACACCCTAAGCCAAATTTATGAAAATTTAGGCGACGAAATAAAAAATTTAAACGTGCAGCGCGTTGTGGTTGGACTATTTTTTACGGGCGTAAAGCTAAGTAATGGCGTTTGCGGCGTGAGCTACACCCCGCTAAAGTCCTTTCCGCAGGCCGTTTGCTGTCCGTCGCAAGCCGCGGTAATGCCAAATTCCGGCAACATCTGCGGCAAAAACGTAAAAACTCTTCTAAAAGATTTATCTAGCGATAGCCCTATCAAAAAAACCATCGCCGTAGCCGCCCTAAACGCGCTTTCGCAGACGTGTTATGAGCGCTCCGGTAGTCCGTATGCGACCAAATTTAAGGCCGATCCTTTTGATAAGTTAGCTATCAATCGCAGCTCGTTTAGCGTGATCGTGGGTGCACTGGTGCCTTACATCAAATTTATGATGAAAAACGGCCTGGATTTTCGCATTTTGGAGCTTGATAAGAGCGCGCTAAAAGGCGATGAGCTTAAGTATTTTATCCCGCAAGAATGCGCCGCGGACGCGATCAGGGCAGCCGATAATCTCATCATAACCGGCGTCACGCTACTAAACGACACGCTGGAGGAGATCTTGAGTCTAAAAAAGAGCGGGGCCGAAGTCATCGTCGTAGGTCCAACCATTTCGATGTCGCCTAAGGCTCTTTTTGATAGGGGCGTGAGTCATGTGGGCGGCGTTTATACTACGCATTCGGACGAGCTTTTGGACGTGATAGCGCAGGCTGGATCGGGGTATCATTTTTTCGGCAAATTTGCGGAAAAATTCGTAATGAGTCGCGAGAGTTCGACTTCTAAAATTTGGAAATTTAACGATCCGAATGCATAAAACTAAATTTGGTCAAATGTATGTAGCATCCTTACCAGTTAAAGATTTAAAAAAGAATCCTGATGAAAATGACATCCCTAATTTACATGAGATTTTAAGCGTCATTGAATCATTACATTGCGATATGTATGAAAATGCCTTACTTCCAATAGCTCTCACAAAT
>NZ_CALIII010000101.1 GCF_938018145.1 uncultured Campylobacter sp. | reverse complement strand
TTAGCTTTTGCGTAAACTCGTTTTTTATCTTTGCGATGGCATGTAAAATTTTATTAGAAACACTTCCTTGCATCGCAAATTTATTTAAAAAATAGCCGCTTTTGTCGCTTGTTACAAGGGTATAAAGGATCTCTTTTTTAGCAAGATCTGAGAGAAATTTGATCTTTTCTTTTGGCTTTTCAAGCAACAAGATAAAGCGCAAAACAGGCTCTAGTATCTCCTCCGTAAGATCGCCGAAAAATACCCCCTTTTGGCTTTTTTGCATGTTATCTTCTTTTATCTCGACGTTTTTCAGCACTTCATAAATTTCATCCATGCTAAATTTAAGGGTAAGCGAGATATATGGCCTCTCTTTTGAGGCGTGGGTTAGGCTCACTCTTAGAGGCATATAGGTCGATGTGAGCAGATACCTTTGCTCGTTGTATCCGCTCATCTCATCGCCAAAGCCCACCGACTTTGCCCCCTGCAAGATAATGCACAAAGATGGATTGTAGATGACATTGATAAAATCATGCGTCTTTTCGCTGATGTAAAAATCAAGCGAGTCGATGTCGCTTTGAACAAGGCCGTTTACGCCGTATCTATTTAGTAAAAACTCTTTTGTCTGCTCTTTTAGTAAATTTAGCTCACTCATCTTGCTTTCCACCTCAAATTTTATGAAATTATACCCCTTTTTAGAAAATTTGCAGAATTAGGCATGAAATTTGGAGGATCGTTCTAACGTAAAATTTAAAATCCTGCTAGAATGCACATTACAAAACAGCTTGTAAAGCTAAATCAAAACCGAAAAGACAAAGATGTATCTTAAGAAATTTGCGGCGGCGCTTATGACGTCAAGTTTTATTTTAGGAGGCAATGCAATGGCAGGTGCAAACGTGGCAAAATCACCGCTAGAGGCGGTTTCTATGGTTAGCGAGTGGGATAAAATTTTCGCCAAAAGCGACAAAGTAGATCACAAAAAGGTCAAATTTAAAAATCGCTACGGCGTGGAGCTAGTCGGCGATCTTTATACGCCTAAAAATTTAAAAGGCAAAGCGGCTGCGATCGCACTTAGCGGACCTTTTGGCGCAGTCAAAGAGCAATCGAGCGGTCTTTACGCCCAAACTTTAGCCGAGCGCGGTTTTATCACGCTTGCCTTTGATCCAAGCTACACGGGCGAGAGCGGCGGCGTGCCGAGGAATTTAGCAAGCCCAGAGATAAATACCGAGGATTTTAGCGCGGCGGTTGATTTTTTAGGGCTTCAAGACAATGTAGACCCTGAACGTATAGGCATTTTAGGAATTTGCGGCTTTGGCGGTCTTGCTCTAAATGCTGCTCTTAGCGATCCTCGCATAAAGGCGGTAGCGACCAGCACAATGTATGATATGACGCGCGTAATGGCAAAAGGCTACAACGATAGCATAGGCGCCGATGAGAGATATGAAACCAAAAAGAAGCTAGCCGAACAGCGCTGGGTCGATGCAAAAGCCGGCAAGCCGGCACTTATCGGAGCAACCAATGTTGATCCTGAAAAAATAGACGCTAGCACTCCGCAGTTTATAGCTGAGTATGCGAGATTTTACCGCACGGATCGCGGCTATCACAAACGCGCCGTCAACTCAAACTCTGGCGAGCACGGCTGGATCGTCACAAATCCTATATCATTTATAAATATGCCTATCCTTGCCTACGCAAGCGAGATGAGAACTCCGACTCTTATCGTAGCCTGCGAGAAAGCGCACTCTAGATACTTTAGCGAGGACGCTTACAAGTCGCTTGGCAGCGCAAACAAAGAGCTAGTTATCGTCCCTGGCGCCGTGCATATAGATCTATATGACAATAAAAATAACAAGATCCCATACGATAAATTTGAGGAATTTTTCAAAGCAAATTTGAAATAAACCGCTACCCCTGCGCTTTGCGGGGGTAAATTCGAGAGATAAGGAAGGTAAAAATGAGAAAAATTTTAGCCGTCTTTATGCTTTTTGCGGAGTTAAATTTAGCAGCAGGAGAGAAAATGCAAAATTTAAAGATAGTCCTAAAGACTTCTAGCGGCGAAGCTACGGCGATCCTAGATGATACGGCGGCAGCAAGAAGCTTTGCCGCACAGCTGCCGCTAACGCTAAATTTAGAGGACTACGGCGGACGCGAAAAGGTAGCTAAGCTGCCAAAACGGCTTGACACAAGCGGATCTCCAATCGGTAGCGACGGCAAAAAAGGCGAGATCTCGTACTTTGCTCCGTGGAATAACCTAGTGATATACTACGACTATCAGCCCTACTACGATGGCATCGTGCGCTTGGGCGTGATAGATGGCGATGTAGGCTTGGTCGCAAAAGACGGGGAGATCAAGATAGAGCCAGCAAAATAAATCCGCCGTAACCGCAAAACGGTAAATTTGAAATTTTAGGCCCCGCTACTTGCGCCAAACATTGCGCCCTAGATATCCGGCAAAATAAGACGCAACGGCTTGTATAAACGCAAATCTTCGCATTTATGCGCTTCATGAAAATGGCTTTACGCCGTTTTGTCGCAAATGCGAAAATCGGCAATTTATAAATAGTTAAGCGCGGCGGATTTACTATAGCCGATTTACCGTCTCATCTTTCTGCCGATTAGTGCGAAAATCACGATCACGCCGGCGATCATCAGCCCAGCCTTGACGTAAAACGCCCTCCTCTCGCGCACGGCTTCTGGCGAGCTGGTTTTGAGCCGCACTTTGACGCTCATGCCGCCCGCTACGATACTTAGCGTATCGCCCGCCATGCCTTTTAGCTTCACGCTTAGCGTGTTCGTGCCGCTTTGCGCGACCGCAGGCGTCATGAAGCCCGAGGCCTTGTAAGAGTAGCGCGTCATGAGGTCGTTGCAGTCTTTGGGGCGGAAAAATATCTCGTAGGTCTTATCCGCATCCACGCCCAGCACGTCGCCGTCACGCGCGTCAAAATACGGATTTTGCGGAGTTTTGGTTTTAAAGCTCCATTTTATCTGCTTTACCTGCGCGCCCGCGTTTTGCGCGCTTTGATTTCGCGCGCCTGCTTGCTCGTAGCTAAAAACCGCCTCGTACTGCGCGCCAAAGTCAAAAACCTCGCGCGAAAAAGCGGCAAACTGCTTGGACGAAAATTTAGAATTTATATCGTTGGCGCTCGTGATGACGTGCAAATTTTGGATCTTTTGCCCGTCTTTAAATATCTCGAAATCTTTAAATTTTACCTCGCCCGCGTTTGCGTTAAACTCGATACTGACGGGATTTGCCGTGATCTTGCACTCGGGGAATGGGTCCGGGATCTCGCCGCTAAAATACGGCGTTACCGCGGTGGCATCTGGAAATTTGACGTATGGCTTCATTGAGCCTGTGAAGTTGTCAAATTTGGCGTCTTTGATTTTTAGATTTTTATCGGCGCAGACGTTGGTATAAAACCGCCCTGCGCCCGTATCACTAGCGCCTTTAGCACAAAAGGCACTCAGCCGCGAGTTGCCCATCTCAAAGACGAAGGCGTTAAATTTATCCTTGGACGCGAGCGCGTAGCCGACCTCATCGACGCTCAAATTTAAAAACGCAAATCGGTGATAGATCGCTGAAAACAGCCCGTCCACCGCCTCTTTGAAGTCGCTTTTATAGGCGATATTTTCAAGCACTAGGGTTGATTTGTAGCCTACGGCCAGAGCTCTATCGGCTGGAGTCGCGCCGCTAAATTTAGCCCGTCCGGCCGCCTCATCGTGCCCCATGTATTCGTTTTGAGCGCTGTATTCGGCGTGATTTTTAGCGGTCTGGCTTAAAATTTGATTTGGTTTTAGGGCGGAGAGTCCGGAGCCGCGGCGGTACTCGTTTAGATACGCGACCGCGTCGGAGTCGGGAACGAAAGAAAACTCGGGCTGCTTGGCGGACTTTAGCGCGGAGCTTTGACCCTGCCCGCCAAAGATATCGCAGCCAGATAAAAAAAAGGCGCAGGCTAAAAGGCTAAATTTAAGCCCGCGTTTTACAAAGTAAATTTTCAACCAGCGCCCTTTAAATTTAAGCCTTAGGGCCGGCTTTTGCGTATTCTACGCCCTCTTTTACGTCCTCGTAGCGTTTAAAATTCGCCTCAAACATGCTCGCTAGTTTATCGCGAGTCGCGACGTATTCGTCCTTGTTTTCCCACGTGTTGATAGGATTTAGCAGCTTCGTCTCGACGCCTGCGAGCTCTTTTGGGATCGCTAGGTTAAATTTTTCAAAATTTTCAAATTCGCACTTTTTGATACTGCCGTCCAGGATCGCGTTTATGCATGCGCGCGT
>NZ_CALIII010000100.1 GCF_938018145.1 uncultured Campylobacter sp. | reverse complement strand
GGACGATTTTCCAACTGTTGAAAATATCCCAGATAATAGGATCGCCCTATTTGAAGCCCCGTACGTCATAGCCAAAAATGGCGAAAAACTGAGCCTAAAACAAAGCGGCGAAAACTACCACTACGAAAGAGGCAAGCTTGAAGACGGCTCTTACCTTATAGCTGGCGAGTACAAGCCTACGTTTTGGACAAAAGCTAGCGATGGCACATGGCACATGGGCAAAACCAAAGAAGATATCAAAGACGCCAAATACTGCAAAAAAGCGAGTATGAGCGCAAAAGGCATCATAAACAAAAATGCAAAAGACGACTCCGTCACAAAGCCATCCAGCCAGCGCCTAGAGATAGTTCCACTTGAAAATCCAGCAAATTTCAAAGTTGGCGTACCGTTTAAAGTTAAAATTCTATTTGAAGGCAAACCGCTAGAAAGCGCTACGCTTAATGGAACATTTGACGGCTTTTTGAAAGAAAAAAGTGCATTTCACGGCGAAACTGAGCCAGACGGCACGATAGAGGTGCTAGCCCTTAAACCTGGAAAGTGGCTACTACAAGTGGTTCATAAAATGCCGTTTGCCGACTCAAAAATTTGCGATGACGAGACGATCGCAGCAACACTTGCGTTTGAGCTAAAATAGATCAAATTTACAAGACAACATCTTAAATTTATTAAAGGGCGCAGCAAGATGCGCCCTACTATTTTGCATTTTAAACTAAATTTTCCCGGTAAATTTTATAAAATCGTTGTTACGATAAAAGAACTTCTATAACAATAAACTCAAAACAAGCAGTTAAATTTATCGGTAAATTTAGTTTTTGCTACGCAACTCTGCAAATCTGCTGGCGACATCGTGCGAGATAAAGGGCTCGAGCGATGCTAAAATGACTGCCGTCAAGCCAGCAAATTTAGAGCCGATTTTTAACAGCGCGTGCATAACGCAGGTATTTTCAAACGGCGGTAAGGCGCATGAAATCTGCGAAAAATATCTAAAAACTCAAATTTTAAATGCAACGGGCAAATCGCCCGTCAAATTACCCTCGACCAGCCCCGCAAATGCAAATTTTAGTTTTGAAAGGCTCGTGCGCGAGTGGGCGATCGTCGCTGAAGCGCTAAAAGAGGGTTAAATTTAGCAAGAGCCCTTAAATTTAACTCATCCAAAATAAAAATAACCGCGCCTTCACCTTAAATTTAGTTTCAAATTTTAAAATTACCCAAACTAAACAAAGCAGGAAAAACCATGAAAATCCTAAAATTTCTATTTTTACTCCCGCTTTTAGCGATCGGCGCGCAGGCCTTGGAGCCAAAAATCGTAATGAAGCCCGAAGCGAGCCTAAAAAACGGGCTTTACTACGTAAAAGGTAAGCTCTACGACGGCACGCTAAAGATGCTTCGATACAGCGTCGAGGACCTATATGACGTAAATGCGATGGGCATGGTCTATCCGAGGCTAAAACCCCTGCCGCCCACGCTCATACGCGAGATAGACGTGCAGGGCGGCACGGCGGTGCGATATCGAGACTATTTTGACGGCAGAGACAAGCCCTCAAACGAATACCCCCTAAAAAACGGCGTCCGCGAGGGCACGGCTAAGCACTACCATGCAGATAGCGGCGCTCTGATGGGCGAGAGCGAATACAAAAATGACGTCCGCGACGGGCTCTACCGCCGCTACTATTTTGACGAGGGCGGCGCGTTAAAGCAGGAGGGCTTTTTCAAGGCGGACAAGCGAGAGGGCGTATTTACCGACTATTACGTTAGCGGCGAGGTTAGCGCACGCAGCCCCTACGCGGGCGGGCTGCGAAACGGCGAGGACGTAGACTACTACAAAAGCGGTAAAATCCGCGGCGTGCGAACCTATAAAAACGACAAGCGAGAAGGTGCAGAAAAATGGTACTACGAAAGCGGCGCCGTGGAGGAGACGGGCGAATACAAAAATGACCGCAAAAACGGCGTTTGGAAGCGATTTTACGAAAACGGCAAAACGCGCGTGGTAGAAAACTATAAAGACGGCGAAAAGGACGGCGTCGCGCGCGAATACTACGGGGGCGGCAAGCTCAGAGGCGAATACGAGTACAAAGACGGCCGCCAAATAGGCGCGGGGCTGGACTACTACGAGAGCGGAGCGCTGGCTGCAAAAGTGATGTTTAAAAACGGGCGCTATCACGGACTATACGAGGAGTATCACGAAAACGGCGCGCTAAAAGCCAGAGTGATGTTTGAGGACGGGCTGGAGGTCGGCGAGGCTCGCCACTACTACGCAAACGGCAAACTCGAAGCCGAGGGGGAGTTTGAGCGCGGTAGGCTCGTGCGTGCCAAAAAATACGACGAATCGGGTAAGCTAATCAGCGACAAGTCCGATAAAAACGGACTTTCGCGGGAGTGAGTTTGGCTAAAATTTAAATTTGAGCGGAGCCAAATTTGATGCGTGCATTTTAAATTTGACGTTTCGGTCGAGCTTGGCTTTACGCGACGTTTAGCATTTTTTATTTTAAGCGCATACGAGACATCAAATTTGACTCAAAACCTGCTGCACTAGTCTAAAATTTTAATAAAAATCAAAGTTACATAAAATAATACCGTTCAAAAAAAATTAAAAAATAATTTTTATTTTAGCTTAATATATCAATATTTGTAGTAAAATTTGCTCTAGATTTAATACACAAAAACACTAAAAAGGAGCAAAATATGGCTGCTGCGGGTATTATTATCGGCACGGTAGTGCTGTTTATAGTGGGTTGGGCGATAGTGCGCGGCAAGTACGCGCCGCTCGTGCTTTTTCTTTCGGGCGTTTTTATGTTGATCTGCTCGGTCGCGCTGGGGACGGGAAATTTCATGCCCAAACAGGCCGTAGCGACGGGCAATGCCTACCTAAACATCATCGAGTTTATCCGATATATGTTCTCAAACAGATTTGCAAATTTAGGCCTTATCATCATGTTTATGGTGGGCTTTGCTAGCTACATGACGCATATCGGGGCGAACCACGCTTTCGTCTCTATCGCTACTAAGCGCTTTGCTAGGATCAAAAATCCATACGTCATGGTCTTTGTCGCATTTGCGGTGGCTAAGCTCATCAGCATGGTCATCACTAGCGCGGTGGGGCTTGGCGTGCTATGCCTCGCGCTGCTAGGGCCCGTACTTATCTCGCTTGGACTAAACAAGCTCACCGTGGGCTCGATCTGCGCGATGTCGGGAGCCGCCTCGATGGTGCTCATCGGCGCATCGACCGCCGCTGCGGCAAAGGCTACGCAGCTTAGTATTTTAGATTATGTTTTCATCTATAAAATTCCAGCCGCACTTCCGACCTCGATCGTGATGGGTATCGCGCTCGTTTTTTGGAACAGATACCTCGATAAAAAGGAGGGCTGGGTGTGCAGCGAGCACGTGGGCGAAGTGATGGAATTTGACGGCGCAGTGCAAAATCCCGAGACAGCCGCACCTAAAATTTACGCGATACTGCCGTTTTTACCGATGATTTTGGTGGTAGTATTTTCGCAGTACTGCATCGCCTCTATCAAGCTTGACATCTCAGCGATCATCATCCTTTCAGTCGTCATCGCGATGCTTTTTGAAGCGGTTAGGCATAGGTTCAAATTTGACCCGATTGCCGAAGGGGTCAAGGTATTTTTCCAAGCGATGGGTAAGAGCCTAAGCGGCGTCGTGATTCTCATCATCGCAGCGGGCGTATTTGCGGAAGGCTTTAAGGCGCTAGGCATGCTCGATAGCATCGTAAAGCTCGCAAATTCGCTTGGCTTTGGCGGCTTTGGTATGTCGGTGCTTTTCGTCGTCATTACGACGCTTGTTACGATCATATCCGGCTCAAACGGCGCGAGCTTCTACCCGCTCATCGAGATGGTGCCGCATATCGCGGCTAAGCTAAACGTGAGCTCGGTTATGCTCGTGCTACCGATGCACCAGGCCTCCACTATCGCTCGCCCTCTCTCGCCCGTAGCTGGCGTGGTCGTCGCGATAGCGGGCATGCTAAAGTGCAGTCCGCTCGATATCGTCAAGCGCTGCAGCGTACCGGCGGTCTTGGGCCTCGTTAGCCACCATATTTTCGTATTTTTACTCTCATTGTGAGGTGCGAAATGCAGCTTCCTAGGTGGACGTTTGAGGACGCGTACGGCGACTTTGACGATGCGAGATTTATGGACGCGCTGTCAAATTTAGATGAAATTTTAGGCGAGATAGATGGGTTGCTAGGCGCGGGCGGCGAGTTAAATTTGCTGATAGACGCATACGAACGCGGATTTGA
>NZ_CALIII010000099.1 GCF_938018145.1 uncultured Campylobacter sp. | reverse complement strand
TTGCCGTCTTTGTACCCGACGGTTTTTAGCACGTCGCTAAGCCCACTGATACGGCTTTGCTCTATGATGTAACCCAAAGACGCGCTTAGATTTCTAGTTAGTTTTCTACCTACGACGACGTTTAGACCGTATGATTTCTCGTCGTAGTTATTCCAGCTATAGTCGTTAGCATATAGCGTGCCGCCTAGGCTGTACTCTGAGTCAAAAAGGCGCGGGTTGGTTAAACCTATCTGGCCGGAGAGCTCGTTGTCGCTCCTATCAACGCTTATGACGCCTTTCATGCCGCTACCAAATACGTTCGTGTCCGACACGCTCGCGTTAAGCAACAAGCCGTCCGAGCTACCGTATCCAATACCGCCGCTGATCGAGCCCGTGGAGGCCTCTTTTACTTTTACGAGTAGATCGACTTGGTTTGCTCCGACGCGCTGCTCCTCGATCTCGACCTCATCAAAGTAGCTCGTTCGTTTTAGAGCGTCCTTGCTGTCTTGCAGGTCGGTTCTGCTGTATAAATTCCCCTCCGTGAGATATAGCTCGCGTCTAACGACCCTATCCACGGTTCTGTCGTTACCTGAAATTTGCACGTTTCTTATATATACTTTTTCGTCAGGCACGACCTCATAGACGATGCTGACGGTTCTATCTTCGACGTTTTTCTCGGTTTTTGGATTTATCCTTACAAACGCATAGCCCTTATCCGCCACCATATCGTCGAGCTTTTTCATGTCTTGTCTTAGGCGAGCGGAGTTCATCACGTCGCCGCTTTCTAGTCTAAAGTCTTTTAAAATTTTCTCTTTATCAAGCTCTAAAAACTCAGGCGCTTCGATATCTACGCTAGATACCCTATACTGCTCGCCCTCGGTCACGTAGTAGGTGAGATCTGCCGTGTAGTTGTCCATGTAGGCGTTTAGATACGGGTTTGAAACCGTCGCGTCTAGGTAGCCTTTTTGGTAGTATTTATCTTGGATTCTCGCAGGATCGTTTGGTAGCTCAAAAAGCTTAACCTTGCCGTCGTTTCTGCCCCACATCCAGCCCATAAATTCGCGCTCTTTGTTCGCTACCACAGGCTCCACGTCGTCATAATCAAAAAGCTTCGCGCCGACTAAATTTACGTTTTCTATTATGATATTTTCGCCGCGGTTTATGTTCATCGTGACAAAAAGACTGCTTTCATTGCCCGCTACCGGCTCTTTGGTTACGTCCACGATAGTGTCAAAGTAGCCCTTTGACTCGTAATACTGCCTGATGCGCTCTTTTGCGCGCTCGATGGCTAACTCGTCGTACATATTGCCTTGTTTGATGTTGATTAGCCCGTCGATAGCGGTTTTATCGTTAGTTACTACGCCTTTGATATCGATACGAGCGATGCTAGGCTTTTCTTTTACCGTTACGGTCACGTCGCCGCCCTCGTTTTCGATGTAGATATCGTCGAAATAGCCCTGCCTAAACAGCTTTGCGATCGCTCTATCCGTGCTATCGCCGCTTAGCTCGTCGCCGACTTTTAGTCCCATTATCTCCTTTGCGGTTTCTGGAGATAGATGGATGAGACCTTTAAAATTTATGGAAGTTATCTGCTCGGCATTTGCCAAAACTGCGCCCAAAAGTAGTAGAAAAACGCTTTTTTTCATTGATTTAACCTAAAAGTGATGATAAGGCTGTATAATAGCACATTTTATTTTTAAACAATATAAATTTAAAAGGCGAATTTATGAAAATCGGTATCGTAGGCCTAGGACTCATCGGCGGCTCGCTCGGACTCAGTCTCAAAAACGAAAAACTAATCAGCTGCGTTAGCGGCATGGATCTAAGCAAAGAGCACGAAAAACAAGCCATTGAGCTCGGTCTTGTGCATGAAATTTTGACGCTTGAGGAGATGAAGCAAAAGTGCGATATGATATTTCTAGCCATCCCCGTTGAAGGCATCATAAAAATCGTCAAAGAATTTGAAGGTATCGGCGAAAACACGACTATCGTCGATCTTGGTAGCACCAAGCAAAAAATAATCGAAGCCGTGCCAGAGAGCATCAGGCAAAATTTCATCCCCGCTCACCCGATGGCGGGCACCGAGTACTCCGGCCCAACCGCAGCTTTTTCGGGGCTTTTTAAAGACGCCGTCGTAGCTATCTGCGACTTTAAAGAAAGCGGCGAGATGCACGTCAAGCGCTCGGTCGAGCTGTTTTCGCACCTGGGCATGAAGATCATTTTTATGAGCGCGGCGGAGCACGACCATCACGCCAGCGTCATCTCTCACCTACCCCACGCTATCAGCTTTTCGCTAGCTAGCAGCGTACTAAAAAAGGAAAACAAAAAAAATATCATCGCGCTAAGCGGCACTGGATTTAACGGTATGATCAGGATCGCCAAAAGCTCGCCCGTGATGTGGACGGATATCTTTAAACAAAACAAGCAAAATTTGATAAATTCGATAGACCTTTTCAAAAAAGAGCTTGACGAATGCGAAAATTTAATCAAAAACGAGCAGTGGGACGAGCTGCGAGAATGGATGAGCGAAGCTAGAAAAATACGCGAAATTTTATAAATTCAGGCGCAAATTTACCTTAAATTTATCGCTTTTTAGTAAAATCGGTCTCTTTAAGATTTAGGAGATTTTATGAGAAGACGCGGCAATCCGAATTTGATATTTTTCGGCGTTATTATTTTACTTTTAGTTGCGGCGGTAGCTTTTTTATTTACATCAAAAACATTTGAGCGCGAAGCCCCAAACATCGCCATCTCAGATCAAATTTACTGGAACCTAACCTCGCCTCTACCGATCAAGATAACCGACGAAGGCGGCGTAAAATCAGTTAAAATTTCACTCGTAGACGAAAAAGGCAGCGTAAATTTGCTAACTCAAAAATTTGAAGCGCCGTCTGAAATCGTCGATTTAAATTTGACCTTTCCTAAAACGGGATTTGGCGCACAAAAAGATATCTATAACATCGTAATCGAGGCCACCGATACTAGCAAATGGGGATTTTTCCTTGGCAACACGCAAAAAAAAGAGGTCAAAATCACCGTCGATAATAAAAAACCCGACGTAAACATCCTAAACCACTCATACGCCAT
>NZ_CALIII010000098.1 GCF_938018145.1 uncultured Campylobacter sp. | reverse complement strand
TCGTCTTAAAGCGAGCCAAATTCGGTTGAATCGTCAGAATTTACCTAAAATTAAAGGTAAATTCTGACGGCTAAATTTTAAATTTGACCAACCTATACGTCGGATCAAACCTAAACGCGAGCAAATTTTGCAAAATCCCAAAAAGGCACATAAAAGTAACGAAGCTACTGCCGCCGTAGCTGTAAAACGGTAGCGGAATGCCCACCACAGGTGCAAAGCCGATCGTCATCATGATATTTATACTCACGTAGATAAAGATAAGTATCCCGATCCCGGACGCCATCGTTTGCGTGAAATAATCATCCTTTAGCCCGTAGTTTAAGCTGAGCAGATGAGCTATCAGCGCTCCGTAAAAGCTAAGTAGCGCGAGCCCCCCGTAAAATCCATATCGCTCGATCGTGTAAGCAAAAATAAAATCGCTAGTCGAAATCGGCAAAAATTTAAAGTGCGTCTGCGTCGCCTCGTCTTTTGGCTTGCCCTTTAGTCCGCCGCTGCCGATAGCGATGATGCTCTGGCGCACGTGGTAGTTGGACTCTTCGCTTAAAAAATCGGTAATGCGCTTTTTTTGGTAGTCGTGCAAATTTTCGTAGATCACGGGCGCAGAGAGCAAAATCCCTGCAAATATCGCGACCCAAATTTTTTTATTTACCCCGATGATAAAAAGCACGGCGTAGCCCACGATGAGCAGTATGAGCGCGGTGCCCAGATCGGGCTCTTTTAAAATCAGCACGAAAGGCAAAAGGATATAAAAACTAAGGCGTAAAAAGTCCTTGAGACCGTAGCCGTTTTCCTCTGGCGGGCGCTGTTTGATGAGGTAGCCTAGCATCAAAAGAAGCGCCGGTTTCATGATTTCAGAGGGCTGAAGCGTAAAGTGTATAAACGGAAACTCGAGCCATCTTTTTGCGCCCAGTTTGCTTGTGCCAAACAAATCTACGCTAATAAGCAACACGATACAAATCCAGTAAAATAGCGGTATGAGCCAGGCGATCTTGCGAATAGGAAGCAAAAAGAAAAATAAAAACGCAGCTAGACCGACGCCAAAATATACAAGCTGCTTGCCGGCTAGGATAGAATTTGCCTCAGAAACCAAAATGTATGATAAAATAATAATAGGAAGTATCAAAAACGGCTGAACGAAGTCAAAATGGGTTAAAATTCGCCTATCGAGTCTTATCAAAAATTTGCCTTTTTTGAGCGATTATAGCATTTTAAAGGAAACAAATCTAAAAATGACGGAAAAAGAGATCAAAATTTTAGATGATACGCAGGCGAGGGCGGATGCTTTTTTAGCCACCGAGCTAAACGTCGCTAGAAACCAAGCGCTAAATTTGATAAAAAGCGGACTAGTTAGCCTAAACGGTAAGCCGCTAACTAAGCCATCGGCGAAGCTAAATTTGGGCGACGTTTTGAGGATCAAATTTGAGCAAAGCGAGCCTGAAGCGGCTAAATTTGAAGCGGAATTTGAAGTGCCGATCATTTACGAGGACGAGGATTTGCTCGTGCTAAATAAACCCGCAAATTTAGTCGTGCATCCCGCTCCTAGCGTCAAGGAGCCTACGCTTGTGGACTGGCTCGGGGTGAAGGGATTTTTGCTATCAAATTTAAGCGGACAAAGCAGGGCGGGTATCGTGCACAGGCTAGATAAAGGCACTAGCGGAGCTATCGTCGTAGCTAAAAATAACGCCGCTCACGCCGCGCTTTCAAGCCAGCTAAGCGACAAAAGCATGGGGCGCATTTATCTAGCGCTAACCGATCTGCCGCTCAAGCAAAACTGCATCGTCGAGCGAGCTATCGGACGAAATCCCGCTAACCGCCTAAAAAAGGCGATAGTTTCAAGCGGCCGCGCGGCAAAAAGCGCCTTTGCGAATTTGCTTTTTAGCGAATTTGACGGCCCCGTGCAGAGTAAAAACGCGGGCGTAAATTTGATCGCGGCAAAGCTTTTTACAGGCAGGACTCATCAGATAAGAGTGCATCTAGCTAGCCTAAACCGCCATATTTTGGGCGATGCTTTATACGGTTTTAAGAGCGAAAAGGATAAAATCGGCCGAGTAATGCTTCACGCCTACGGGCTATATTTCACGCATCCGCGCACGGGCGGGCAAATGAGCTTCGTCGCGCCTATTTGGGATGATTTTAGTGAAATTTTACTTAGCAAATTTAGCAAGGAGAATATAGATGAAAAGATTGATTTTATGGGGCTTAGCGAGCTCTTTAGCCATTGTGATGAGTGGGTGCGTATCCTCTAGCGGCCCTGCGCAAGTAAATCCGAATTTGCCGACCGTCCAGAGCCTAAAAACCATCAGCGATATGACCGAAGTGGGCTTTGAGTGGACGCCGACTCCGACTTCAAACGTCGCGGGCTACTATCTATACCGCTCAAATCCAAACGAAAATAACGGCAAAATGAAGGTCGTAGCCGACATAAAAGACCGCTTTGCCAGCCACTACGTGGATGCAAATTTGGCTCCCGAGACAACATATACCTACGAGATGAGAACGTACAACGCGAGCAAGCAAATTTCAGGCCCCGGTATGATGGTTAGCGCCACAACCAAGGCGCTTATGGATTCCGTGCCTTTCGTTAGGGCGCTTACGAATTTACCCGAGCGCGTGAAACTCATCTGGAGACCGCATCCAGACCTTCGCGTGGCGTCTTATGTCATCGAAAAAGCCGATATAAATAAAGAAAACTGGAGACAAATCGCCGAGGTAAAAGGCAGACTAAACGCCGAGTATATCGATGACGACGTGAAGCCTGGCAGAAGCTATAAATA
>NZ_CALIII010000097.1 GCF_938018145.1 uncultured Campylobacter sp. | reverse complement strand
TCTCTGATGTTAAATCCCGAGGCGTCTTTTAGCGCGATACCCACGCCAAACGCTCCGTTTGAGTTGATTATCACGTTTCGGCGCACGAGAGAATTCGTAGAAAACATAAAATACATCCCCACGGCGCCGCCGCTAAATTCGTTATCCTCGATGAGGTTGTCCGCCGAGTACATCGTATGCACGGCGTAGCGGTTATTTTTGCCGAAATTTTTGCGGATTATGTTGTTGCTGGAAAACCACGCCACGATGTCGCGGCTGTTATAGACGTAGTTTCGCTCGATTAAGTTTTCGTGCGAATACCACGCGCGCACGGCGTCTCCGCGTCTAGGCACGTCAAAGCCCTCTTTTGAGGTGATGTTGTTATCTCTTATCACGGCTTGGTTGCATTCTGATAGCTCGATACCGAAAAGCACGTCTTTAAAGCGGTTTTTCTCGACTAAAATATTATTGCCCTTTGCGCAGCTTATGCCTGCATCTAGGTTCATCTGGCTCGTGCCGCTGCCTTCGATGTTTAAATTTATGAGTTTAACGTTTTTTGCCGTTACTTTTATCACGCTTGATTTGCGGTCGCCTCGTATCACGGCGCCATCGCCTTTGCCTATTATCGTTAGCGGCTTATCGACGATTATATTTCCCTCGTAAAGTCCGTCGTTTAGGCGCAGCGTGTCGCCCGGTTCGGCGGCGTTTATAGCGTCTTGCAGCGGACCGGCGAAGGCCGTCAAATTTAGCGCGCAAAAGAGCAAAAGCTTAAATTTCATTTCGCGTCTTTGAGCTCTTTTTTCTTTGAAAATACGGCTAGGATACAAAGCGCGCTCATAGCCATCATCACCCAAAATCCTATGCTAGGATACGAGTGCGTCGTAAACTGCGCGACCTTGCCGTCGCCAAGCACGGTAGGCATAAACGGTTTGATCTTAAACGCGCCCCACTCTTGCATATTGTGTCCATACCAGTATAGCCAGCCCGCAAACGCGCCCATAAAAAGCAGCGGAGCGATGGTCGGAAGCACCATGAGCAGGGAGTTAAATTTGCCGTCGTAGTATAAAAAGGCTAGCATGCAAAGCGTGGAAATAAGCAGATAATAAGGCGCAATCGCGCGCTCGACGTTGCCGCCGTGCTCCATCGGATACATGCCGATGTAGTGGTTTATGGTGTTCATCTCGTGCACGTCGCCGCTGTATCCGTCAACGTGAAAATAAACCGGAATACCGTTTGGAAAGGCGTCTTTTGGGTAGTTTGGCGCTTCAAGCGCGACGTACCAGATAGGAAAAGAGGGCGTGCCGATCTCGGCTTTTTGCTCGATCATCTTTTCCAGACTGCTTGCGACGTCCTTTGACATCAGGTGGTTTTTGTACTGAAACGAGGTGTAAAGGTCGTAAATTTTATACGAATACCCGGCAAGCGGCTCGCCCGCGGCGATCTTGGCTTTGGCTCCGAAAAAGCCTAGCACCGGGATCGTAAAACAAACGGTCATCAAGACTAACGCGATAATAGTGTAAATTTGATACTTCTTCATCGTTTCTCCTTTATTAAATTTAAAAAATTTTTCGCAAAACGCTTTTTAAATTTAACGTAGGAGGCTCGGGTTACGCGTGCCGAGCCTCAAATTTAGCGGACTGATTCGGACCGCTAAGCCCGAATCAAATTTGGATTACATTCCCGCGTTTTCGTCGATCCATTTTAGGTATTCGATGATATCTTTGATCTCTTGATCGCTCATGTGCTGATTAGGCATTCTTAGGTTAAAGTAATCGATCATAGACTTGATATACTCGTCGCCGTAAAATTTAGATGGATCTTTGATAAAGTCAAACACCCATTTCTCGCCGTTTTCGTGGCGCAAAAGAACGCCGGTTAGATCAGGGCCTGAGCTAACCTGACCGATGACGTGGCAGCCGTTACAACCGCCTTTTAGATAGGCTTCCTCGCCTTTGGAGGCAGCCGGGCTCATAGGCGTGGCGATCTCTTTAGCGAGATTGTTTTTAGCTCTTAGGCCGACGTCCGCGGTTTTAACCATATACTGCCATACTTGGTACTCCCATAGTATCGCGCCGTTTACGTCTCCTTTTTTGTAGGCTTCGTCGGCTTTTGCTTTTACTTCAGGGATTTTGCCGTACTGATCCAGCGCGTCGGTAACTAGCTCTTTTACCTTAGGATATTTTTCGTAATGCTTCTCTTTTAGATACGTAACGACGCTTTGGATAACCTCGTCGGTAGCTTTGTTTGTAGCGATTACTTTATCGTATTCGGCTTTTAGAGCTTCTGGACTTAGGGTTTTTAGCTTGCTTGCTTTGGCGGATTCGTATTTTTTGTTCGGATCTTTAACTAGCAAGTAACCCATCATCTCAAGGTGCAGCGCAGAGCAAAATTCGGTGCAGTAGTAAGGGAACACGCCCTCTTCGTCCGCTACGAAATTTACGGTCGCTGTTTTACCCGGCTCTAAAGACGCGTGGATGTTGTAAAGATCCACGGTAAAGCCGTGCGTCTCGTCCTGGGCGCGCTCTAGGTTGGTTAAGTGGATGGTTACGTTGTCGCCTTTATTTACCTCGATATGCTCAGGGTTGATGTGGCTTCTGATCATCGTAGCGTAGACGGTTACGTTTTTGCCGTTGCGCTCGATCCTCTCTTGTCCGGCGAGAGTTACGAACGGACTTTCTTTACCGGTGCGAGAGTTTGTTCCCATGGCGTAGGTGGTAGCCGGTTTTAGCTTGCTAGCCGCAATCGAAACTACGTCGTGAGGTTCGCCTAGAGGTATCGGCATATCGTATAAAAGCTCCATTTTTGAGCCGGCTATGTCGATAAGCTGGTGGTTTTGCGGATGAAGAGGGCCTACCGGGTTAAAGCGATCGATCGAAAGTTTATCAAGAGCGATAGCGTATTTACCCTTAGGTTTGGCCGATTTTCCCTCCATAGTATCAAGGTGTCCGATGTTGTAGTGGACGTTGATCCTATCTAGAACTTTTAGATTTTTGTAGTCCCATTTCACGATCTGGCTATCGACGTAAAGAGAGGTATAGATGATGCCGTCTTTTTCGTCAAAAGAGTTGTGCAGAGGTCCAAGGCCAAGTTCGACTTGTCCTTGCAAGCTCTTTGCCATATCAAGCACCGGAATGCCGTACGGATCGGTACCGGCAAACTCTTTTTTATCGATCAAATTTTTGATCTTTTTAAAATCATAAACCGTCGCGTGAGTATCTAGCTTGCCGCCGATAACGATATAGCGGCCGTCAGGAGTGACGTCTACGCCGTGCGGGCTCTTTGGCTCAGGGATCAAAAATAGCGCGCCGGCTTTAACCGCGGCGTCTATCGTAACTACTCTATGGCCGTTTATCTCCATATAGTTTTTCTTATCTTGAGCTAGTTTTTCTAAAATTTGCCAGTTATAAACGTGCAAATAGTCAGTGTCGTTTCTGCTAGCGCCCGCTTCAAACGGAGGCAAGCCCTTTTCGATACCGCCCGTATACATCTCGGAGTTTATCGAGTTTGTAAACGCCCAGCCGAAGCTCTCGCCTTTACCGGCATCGCTTAGATCCTGCCAATACGGAGGAAGCTCGAGCGAGAAGGAAGCTTTCTCGTCTATCTTGCCTTTTGGATAGTCGAATTTCCAAAACGTTACCGCGCCGCGGTATGCGCTTTCGTACTCGTCTATCGAGTGGTAGCCGTTATCTAGCGGAGCCGCGTACTGTGCCGCTTCGATGACGTATTCGCTATTTGGAGTGATGAAGCTGCCGCCGTGTTCGCTTTTTACGATTGGATTAACGACGATTTGAGTAGTTTCGAAATCGTGCAAATTTATAACCGCGATGCGAGGGTTGGCTTTGTCGTTGATGAAAAGATAATCGCCGACGTATTCGCCGTTTTTCTCGGTTAGAGCAGGGTGGTGAGTGTCGCCCCACGTGATTTGTTTGCCTCTGATGGCGCCGCTTTTTAGGATGGCTTTAGACTCCTCGTCGTAGCCGTATCCCTGCCAAGGCTCGGGCGTAAAGACGCCGATATACTTGTAAATCCTCATTGAAGGCACGCCGTAAACCATCACCTGTCCGCTTTGGCCTCCTGATGAGAAGACGATATAGTCGTCCTTCTTGCCGCTCGGCTGATACGTTTTAGCAGCCGCCAGGATGTCTTTTTCCGTTAGACCGCGCGCTTTCATGATAGCTTGTAGGTCGCTATCCGCCGCACACGCACTGCTAACGGTAAACGCCAGGCCCGCAGCCGCAACGATACCGCAACTAAGTAGTTTGTTCATTGAAAATCTCCTTTCCTAAGATTTTTTCTTGTAAATTTGGATCTCGCCGTTTATGCTAACGGCTATGACGCTATCTTCGTCGTTAAAAATTTTTATCACGGCGTCGGAGTTTTTGCCTATTTTTTCTATCTGTTTAAACTCCGCGTCGCTTCGTAAAATTTCGCCGTTTCCAAGTCCGATATAAATCTTATCCTGCACGACTAGTAGGCTTTTAACGCGAGAATTTGAGATTTTGTAAATTTGGACGATTGGGTTCGGGGCGGCTTTGGTCTCTGTGCTCGCCGAGTTTTTTGTTTCTAAATTTGTAGAGTTCATCAAAATTGCGTTTGTTGTGCCGCTAGTCAAATTTAGATCCGCTTTGTTTTGCGCGTTTTTGACGGCGGTTAAATTTGAGCTAGCGTTGTCTTTGACGTTTGCTTGCGTCAAATTTGCTTCGGCATCCAAATTTGTCGCACCCGTTTGCTTGCTTGTTAAATTTGCTTCGGCGTCAAATTTGAGGGTGGCTATCTCGCCGCTCGCAAGTCCGAAAATCACGCCCGAGTTTATCTCCGCCGCGCTCAGAGCTACGGATTTTAATCTGCCTAGATTTTTTGCTTTCATGGTGCTTAAATTTACGGTAAAAACCGATCTATCCCAGCTGGTTATCAGTGCGGCGCCGTTTAAAATTTGACAGGTTACGATACGGTATGTGCCGTCAAGATTTGCGCGCGTCAGCTTTTTTGACGCAACGTCGTATGCGACAAAGGCGTCTTTGCTGACGACCGCGTAAATTTTGCCGTTTGCGACGTGAAGGTGCGTTATCTGCGTATCAAGGCTTAAATTTGAAAGATTTAGCATGCCGGCAAAAGAGCTAAAATCATCGTTAAATTTAGCTATCTCGCCGCCAGCAAATCCTGCGTATAAATTTGCGCCATCAAAGGCTAGCGAGGTTATCTCGTCTGTTTTAAAGTCAAATTTGCTTATGGGTTTTAAGTCTTTTTGATTAAGTATATTTAGCGAATTTTTGGCATCGTAGACGGCTATGGTTTTGTTTTGCTTGCTATAGGCGCAGCTTTTTACGTCGAGGCTAGCCGTAGCGCTAACGTCGCTTGCGAAGGAGAAAATAAACAGAGCGCATACGAGCGCTATAATTTTCATAAATGTCTTTCAAATTTAAATTTTCTATTAATGAAACTATACAACCGGAAGGCTTAAAGTATATTGATTTAAATCAAAATCGTTAATAATTGAGCATAAAAAAATATCTCTGTGTTATAACGTAACACTCATAACAACTAAATAATAAAGCTGTTATTATTTCAGATTTTCCAGCGTTTTCTTGATGTTTTGCGCCGTTAGATTGGAGATCTCGGCGACGAATTTATCGTTTTTATCTAGTACGTATAGCGAGGAGCTATGAGCGACGGAGTACTCCATGACCGATTTTTCAAGCAGCACCTTTTGATACTTCACGCCGTAGCTTTTTGCAACCTTAGGTAGATCGTCTAATACTATACCGTAAGAATTTGGATAAAAATACTTCGCGTACTCATCGACGTTTTTAGGTTCGTCGCGCTCCGGATCTAGGGTGACGAAAATCACGACGATATCGTCTCTTTTAAGCTCGTTTAACACGCCGCTTAAGATACCTAAAGTCGCGGGGCAGACGTCCGGACACGAGGTGTAGCCAAAGTATATGATCTTATTTTTACCCTCAAAGCTCTTTAGACTCACCGCGCCGTTTGTGCCCTTGCCGGTAAAATCGTAATTTTTTAGACCCTCGGCGACGTTTGCGCTTTGACCGTTAGGGGCGTATTTGTTTGAATAAAATGCGAGATAACCTACGCCAAGAACCGTTAAAATCAGTATAAGTACGATAATAAGCTTTTTCATCATCCGTCCTTTTAAGTAAAATTTGCGTCTATTGATGCAAGTCGAAGTCTATATAAAGTCCGCTTTTTTTGCCGTTTTCAAGCACCTCGAAACGGTACCTCATGATGTTTATCAGGCACGCGCTTAGCACGATGTTTGATATGTAGGCGTTGTCGCGTTTTTCTACTTCGGCCTTAATCACACCCATGTCCATATTTACGCCGTGGATCTCAAGGCTCGGGTTTTTAAACCCTTCTAGCCCCTCGATACGCACGATCGTCGGCTGCATCGTGTAAACGGGCTTTGGCGAGAGGCTAAATTTAACCGTCTTGCCGCGAAACTCTACGCCGCATGAGTGCTCGGCGTTCATATCGCAGGGAAGCGGGGTTAAATTTGCCCCCACGTCCTCTGCGCTCAAAAAGTCCTCTTGCGCTTGCGGTTTAAAAAACAGATACGCCGAGGTCGCAAAAACCCCGACTAGCGCGACCAAAACTATGAGAAATTTTTTCATTAATGCTTATGATGTCCGCCGTGATCGTGCGCGCCGTGATCGTGTCCGTGTTCGCCGTCTTTTTTAGCTACGACCGACTTTGCGACGATGTCTTTTAGCTCAAGTTTTTGTCCGTTATCAAACTCTAGCGTAGCGTCTAGTTTGTCGCCTTCCTTGATCGGAGCTTTGATGTCCATTAGCATTACGTGCAGACCGCCAGGTTTTAAATTTGCCTCGCCCATCGCAGGCACTTCAATATTTTCTATTTGTACCATCTTTTTCATGCCGTCTACTTCTTTGTGCGTATGTATCTCGCCCGTAGCGGCTGCCGGAGAGCTAGCGCCGACTAGTTTTACTGGCTTATCTGTGTTATTTTTGATGTCGAAAAACAGAGCCGTATTTTTTGCGCCGGGAGGTGTAGCCTTGGCGTAGATATCAACGATCTCGATATCTGCGGCATTTGCAAGGCCCAAAGAGGCGACTAACAGAGATAAAGCTAAAAATTTGCTTTTCATTTTTTGCGTCCTTTTACATGGAATTTTGATATTCGCTATTGTAACACAAAATAAAAGCTTTTTAAAATTTTTAAGAGAAAATGTAATATAATTCTGGCCTTTATTACGAAAATACTCAACGTTAGGAAAATTTTGAAAAAACTACTCGGCTTACTTATTTTTTATGCTTTTTTTTCTCAAATTTTACTCGCCGAAGCTTTAGCGGACTCAAATTTGACGGGCGCTAAATACTGGCTGGAAAAGCTAGGCGCAGCCGACGTCAGATACGGCTACTACGAGGCTAAAACCAAAATCATCGTCGTAAATAAAGCGCAAAAAACCCTGCAAAGCTTCGAGTATGCAGACGGAGCGCTGGAGCAAATCTTTTCTCAAAGCGTGATAACTGGCAAAAGCGGGGATAAATTTAAAGAAGGCGACCTAAAAACGCCGGTCGGGGTTTACGACGTCACGGACAAATTTACGCCGCCGGACCCCTTTTACGGACCGCTTGCGATGTCGCTATCATACCCGAACGCCCACGACAAAGCCGCACAAAAAACGGGCGGAGGCATCTGGATACACGGCCTGCCGATGAAAGGCAAGCGCGAGGACGAAGTAAAAACGCGCGGCTGCGTGGCGTTTAACAACGACGCGCTGGTAAAATTTGGCCAACTAATCGGCAGCGAAGGCGTCGTGATAATCAGCGAAAGCCAGAAGGTAGACGCTAGCAAAGACGACGTAGCGCGCGTTCTGGCGCATCTGCACGAGTGGCTGCAGGCGTGGCGAGATAACGAGACTAAAATTTACCTCGGCTTTTACGCGGACGAATTTGTAAAAATAGACGGCAAAAACGCGCTAACGAGGGCTAAATTTGCCGAAAATAAAAAGAGAATTTTCGCGCTAAACGAAAAAAAGAGCATAAAAGCTTCAAATTTTAGCGTGACGCCGTACCCGAACACTAAAGGGCAAAACCTTTTTAGAGTAGTTTTTGACGAGGATTATGCTGCGCCTAGTCACGAATTTAAGGGGCAAAAAGAGCTCTATGTGCGGCTAGATAAAGATAAATTTAAAATCTTAACGGAGAAGTAAATGCAAGAAAAAAGCGAAATAGTAAAGGCTCAAATCGAGGAAATTTTAAAGGCTAGGGGCGAGTTTTTCGCCGAGCTAGACCGCCAAGTGCCAAAGGTTGCGGGCACGGACGTGTTTGACTTTGCGGCGGTTAAAGAGGCTGATCTAAAGGCGCTTTACGCCAAATTTTACTCTTATGATTATAGTATTAGGAAGCTGCTTCCTAACGTTTATGAGGCGTTTGGCGTAAAATTCAATGTCTGAACTCGTTTTAAACAGATCCGCCTACATCCATAATCTAACCAAAATTTGCGCCAAAGCCGGCGGCAAAGATCGCGTGATTTTGGTGCTAAAAGACAATGCCTACGGGCACGGAGCGGCGCTTGTGGGGCGCGAGGCGGCAAGCTACGGCATCAAATTTTGCGCGGTCAAAAACGAAGTCGAGGCGCGCGAGCTAGAACCCTTTTTCGAGCATATTCTCATCCTTTCGCACATCCCTACGGGCGGCGAGAGCGAGCGATTTATCTACGCGGTAAACGACATTTCGCTGATTGCTAAATTTAAAAAAGGCGCGCGCGTGCATATCGCCGTCGATACGCTCATGCACCGAAACGGCGTTGCCACGTGTGAAGTGCGTGCGGCATGCGAGGCGGCTTTGGCGCACGGACTGCAAATTTGCGGCGCATTTACGCATTTTAGAAGTGCTGAGGAGCTTAGTAGCGATTATTTCGTGCAGAGGCAAAATTTTGACGCGGCAAAAGCCGTAGTGCGCGAAATTTGCGGCGGATCAAATTTGACCTTTCACTCGCACAACTCCGCTGCGACCGAGCGCTTCGGCGAGCTAGCGGACGAGTGCGTGCGCGTGGGTATCGCAGCCTACGGCTACGCGCAGTTTGACGAAAGCTTGGGGCTAAAGCGCGTGGCGTCGCTCTGGGCGCATAAGGTTAGCGGCAGAGTGCTAAAAAAAGGACAATGCGCGGGCTACGGCGCTAAATTTTGCGCGAGCGAGGATATGCAAATCGCCGTTTACGACCTGGGCTACGGCGACGGACTGCTGCGCTATGCGGGTGAGGGGGAGCTAAAGACGGCCGGCGGACAGCGACTGCTTGGCAAAATGTCGATGGATAGCTTTTGCTGCGAAGACGCGGGCGATAAAATTTGCGTATTTGACGACGCTAGCGTTTGGGCGGATTTTTTCGGCACGATCAGTTATGACGTCTTGACCAAACTTTCGCCTAGCATCTCGAGGCGGTTTGAGTAAAACTTCTCGCAAGTCCGCTTGAGCGCGCAGGTAGCAAACTCTGCGCGCAGAACGAGTGGCAAAAGCTAGCTTTCCAAATTTATGAGCTTAGTCTGATATCTTCAAAAGCGTAAATTTGCCGTCTGATTCAAATTTACGCCGAATTTTGCCTAATATCGGCTCGCGGTTTTGTAAATTTGAGACATCGTTTGGCGGTCAAAAAATTTATCGCTTTTTTTCTTGGGCGGATCGTGCTAATTTTGCCTAAGCGTCAGGTTTGCTAAATTTTGCTTACCGATTTGCAGCCTGCCATATCAGTGGGCAAAGCATTTTATGTTTTAGGGCGTTATCGTATTTGCTCTTATGCCTCTACGCCTGCGTTTTTAAAATTTGGATTTGTGGTAAAACCGGACGAGATTCTATGCGGCTAAATTTTCGTAGTGGCGTCAAATTTACGCTGGCTTGGCGCGAGCCGCATTTTGCAAAAACCGAAGCGGAGCATTTGGCTAAGCAGGCAAAATTATTTAAATTTACTTCAAAATATCCCGAAGCGCCGTTTTTAGATCGCCAAATTTAAAGCTAAATCCGCTCTCTATCAAAGCTTTGGGATAAACTTTCGCACCTTCAAGCAGCACGACGGACCCCTCGCCAAACATCAAATTTAACGCAAATTTAGGTACTTTAAAAAATGTCGGTCGCCCTAAAACCTCGCCTAAAATTTGAGTAAATTCGCCGTTTGTGCTAGGTTGCGGCGAAACGAGATTAAAAACGCCGCTTTGGCGGTTTTGCAAGGTAAATTTAAACGCCTCTAGCAAATCAGCGATGTGAATCCAGCAAAACGCCTGCTCGCCGCTACCGATCTTGCCGCCAAGACCGAGCCTAAATGCCGGCAGCATCTTAGCTAGCGCGCCGCCTCGCCCCAGCACCACGCCTAGGCGAAATATCGCCGTTTGCGTCCGCGCTTTAGCGGCCTCGCTCTCCCACTCGCATGCCAGCTCGCCCAAAAATCCGCGGTCAAATTTGACCGAGCTCTCGTCGTGACTAAGGCTGTTTTCGTAGATGCCGACGGCTGAAGCGCTGATGAAAAATGGCGGATTTTCTAGCTCGTTTATAGCGCAAACCAGCGTGCGCGTCGTCTCTATCCTGCTTGTGCGAAGACGCTTTTTATACGCCTCGCTCCATCTGGCCGCGATAGAAGCACCGGCTAAATTTATAACCGCGTCGCAGCCTTTGATGAGGTTTTTGAGCGCGTCTTTGTCGGCGTAGGCGGCCCTCGGGATAGCTACTGTCTCGTGCCCTTGGGTTCTAAAAAAGCGGCAGAGTTCGCCGCCGATAAATCCGCTTGCGCCGTTTACGGCTATTTTCATATTTTGCCTTTTTGATAAATTTACTTTGACGCGGGCGGTCAAATTTGATGCGGCGCAGGATTAAATTCGGCTTTAAATTTAAAGCCCGAAGTAAAGCCGTTTTGCTTAAATTTGACGGCAAGATCTGCGCTTAA
>NZ_CALIII010000096.1 GCF_938018145.1 uncultured Campylobacter sp. | reverse complement strand
ATTTCATCATCCGTCTTGCCCTCGCCGTAGATCACCTCGCCCGCGCCGTTTCGCAGGGCGCGCTGAGTGTCGATTTTAGCGCAACCTGCGTCGCTAAAAGGAAAATCCCGTAAAAACTCTATCGCCTCGCGCTCGCTTTTTTCGCCCGATTTTACGGCTCGGATGAAATTTAAAGCCTCATCATTCGTCATTTAAAATCTCCCCGCGAAGTCCCTTTAAATCAAGCAAAATATCATACTCGCCAAGCGCGGCGATCTCGCGCACGACGGTGCTAAAATCTCCCGCGCAAAAGCGCCTCGTCTCGCTCGCTCCCATTTGCAGCTTAAAGGCTTTGCCGTCAAAGCGCGCGCGAATGTTTAAAAATCCATGCGAGATTAGCAGATTTTCGACTCGCTCCACGAGCGAAATCTCCTCCACGGAAAACTCCCTATCGTGCGGCAAACGCGTCAGAAGGCAGGCGTAACTGGGCTTGTCCGCGGTCGGCAGTCCAAGTTCGCGGCTAAGCTCTCTAACCTCTGACTTTTTGAGGCCTTTAAGCGGCGAAAGTACGCCAAGCTCGTCTTTTGCTTTAAGCCCGGGGCGGTATTCGCCAAGATCGTCTAGGTTCGTGCCGTCGGCGACGTTTGTAAAGCCTAGATGTTTTGCTAGCTCGATTAGCCGCGTAAAAACCGCCTTTTTGCAGACGTAGCAGCGATCTTGCGGATTATTTTTTACCGCTTCGGGTGCGTCTAGCTCTAAAATTTCGTGCCTGATGCCGTAAGTACGGGTAAATTCCACCGCCTCTTTTATCTCGCGTCCCGACATATAGGGCGATTTTAGCGTGATCGCCACCGCGCGCTGGCCTAGCGTATCGGCGGCAACGCGCAGCAGTAACGAGCTATCCACGCCGCCACTAAACGCTACGGCTAAATTTTCCAGCTTTTTTATATCATTTTTTAGAATTTCTAGTTTCGTCATATTTTTTTAAAGTCTCGTTTCTAACCTCGCGGATCGTCGTTTGAAATCTCTGCGCGGCTTTTTTGCAGTCCTCGAATTCGGGCTTGATTTTTAAAATTTCGGGGTAATTTCGGGCTAAATTTTCATCCGTCAAATTTTGCTCAGCATCCAGACCGCAAACTCGGCCGCACGAAATTTTAAGCCTTATTTTGCCGTATTTAGTCTCCACCTCGCAAAACTCGCGCGCAAGCTCCGTTTTCCTCACGACGCACTCTCTAACTCCGATCGCCGTCGTGTGCGCGAAAATAAGCCCTTTTATCCGTGCGGCGTCCTTCTTGCGGCACAGCGCGTTTAGCTCAAAACCCGCGCGTCCTTTTTTCATAAAAATAGACCTACTAAACACGTCCAGCGCGCCGCTATCTCGCAAAATATCGCACGCAAAGGCAAAGCTCTCGGCGTCCATATCGTCGATATTAGTGGAGATTAAAATTT
>NZ_CALIII010000095.1 GCF_938018145.1 uncultured Campylobacter sp. | reverse complement strand
GTCTAGAGACGATGTGGCATACCGCGCGATGGTGATCGATCCGAATATCTTTGAATATTAAATTTAACCTTTCTGGTTTAGTTTTTCTAGCCGCCGCCAAAACTAGCCGCGCGGCTGGATTTTCGCAGCGAGGTTAAATTTACTGCGATCGCCGGAGTTAAATTTAAAATTTACGCGGCGGGTTGGATTTGAAATTTAACCCGCTTGCTTAAATTTTACCCACCGCGTCGTTGAAATTCGGCTTATCAAAATTTGCCGAATTTTATCTTTTAAGACCTAAATTCTACTCGCTTATAAAATATTTCTGAGCATAAGCGGCGTCGTTGTAAAGTCCTTCTCCGTATCTGTCTTTACCGTAATTTTTAATGATCTCTTGCCCTGCGCTTGAAGCTACGAAATTTATAAAATCTTTCGATTTCTTGCTTTCGGTAGTATCGCTATCGTTTTGTCTTAGGGCACAATACGTATTTATTAGATATTTATCGCCGCGAAATAGAATTTCGCTGGATTTTATATCCTTTTTCGCCACGACCCAAGTACTGCTATCGCTCATAAAATATGCTCCGTTTTTATCGGCTTTTAAAAGAGTCGCTAACATAAAATCTTTATTTGCCTCGTACCACTGGCCTTGCGGAGTGATATTTGCCATTTTCCAGATACTAAGCTCTTTTTTATGAGTTCCGGAGTTGTCCGCTCTGGTGTAAAAAAGGCTTTGAGATTTGGCTATATCGGTATAGGCTTCTGTTACGTTTTGGGCGGTTTTTATCTTTGCGGGATCGCTTTTAGGCCCTACTATAAAAAACTCGTTTGATCCGATCAATGTCCTTTGCGTAGCCCAGCCCTCTTTTACGGCGCTTATTTCCGCCTTTGGAGCGTGAACCATAGCGATATCTATCTTTTTATTTTTCAAAAGTTCGAGAGTCTGACCGCTTCCTGCTTTTATCCAGCAAATTTTGGTGTCGTTTGCCTTGCTAAATTCATTAGATAGAACTTCGAGCAGCCCAAGCTCTCCCGGACTTCCCGTAGCAAGCTTTAGCTCTGTTTTTCCATCTCCATACACTGCGGTGCACTCACTCGCCATCAAACTGGCGCACAGCAAAATCGCGATACAAATAGATTTTTTCATATACACTCCTTGTTTTGAAATGTAAAATTTCGGGCATTATACAACTAAAGAATCAATGCTTTTGCTTAAATTTAAAATGGTTAAAGAAGCAAAAAAGCGTTCATTGCCTAGATTTTATTTCAAATTTACCCTTTATTTTATACAATCTTTAAAAATTACCGCAAAGGAATTTGATGAAAATGCTTTCTAAATTTATACGAATTTTGGCTACCGTTTGCTTGCTTAGCATCGGTGCAAACGCGCTAGAGGAGGGCACGGACTATCAGACGCTAGAAAAGCCTCTAAGCGTGCCTAAAGATAGCGTAGTAAAGGTCTTTAGCTACGAGTGCGTCCACTGCTACAAATTTGACCGAAGCGTCACGCCAAAGCTATTTAGCGAGCTAGACGGAGTCAAATTTATCCCGTACCACTTAAAAACCAAAGGCAAGCTCGGCGAAACGGCGAGCAAAATTTTTGCCGCGATGATCGTTTTGGACGAGGCTAGCGACGTTAGTTTGCTTAGCGACAAGTCCAAATTTAAAAAAGCCAAATTTGCGATCTACAAGGCCACTCACGACAAGGACGATGATTTTAACGGCGGCAAAGACAAGGCGAGATTTATCCAGACGGCTCTTAGCGCGGCGGGCGTGAGCGACGCAGACTATGACAAGGCGCTAGCCAGCGAGCGCGCTCAAGAGATCCTAAAAACATGGGACGATAGCTACGACGTGGCGAAGATCCAGGGCGTGCCTGCGTACGTGGTCGGCGGCAAGTATCTGATAAACGTGAAGGCGATCGGCTCGGTAGACGCGATGGCGGCGGCAGTGAAGGAGCTGCTAGCAAAATAATGGACTACAATATCGAAAATAAGGGCTTTGTCTGCTTTGTGTATAACTTGCAGCGAAGGCGGGCGTTTTGGGCGGCGTTGCTCGCGGTTTTGGCGGTCAAATTTATCTTGTGCGAGCTGTTTTTGGGCGGCGCGGTTGCGGACGCGCTCGTGGTGAAGCTGCGCTTTGCGACGCTGTTTGCGGCGTTTGGCGTGTGCGTGGCGATGTGCGCGCCTAAGGTATTTGGCGTCAAGCTCGCGGGATTTTTCCTGATTTTTTTGGGCGTGATATTTGGGCTTGATTACTCTACGAGCGATTTTAGCGGCGTTAGCGAGATTAGCTTTCCTTTTGCGCTACCGCTAAATGAAATTTGCCCGAGCCTTTTTGCGCCTGATTTGAGCGCGGCAAACGAAGCGGGATTTATCAAAATTTACGCGTGGGCGAATTTTGCGTTTTTTGCGGTGTTTGGGGCGTTTTGTTTGGTTATGATTTTGAGCTGGTTTGTGTATAATGCGCGCAGTAGCGAAATCAATCAAATTTAAAT
>NZ_CALIII010000094.1 GCF_938018145.1 uncultured Campylobacter sp. | reverse complement strand
ATCCTGGGCTAAATAATACATATACAATACTAGAATGGGTAAGCTATAGTTATGAAAGTTTTCAGAATGGAGGATGGAGCGGTTTTATAGACCTAAATCATCCCAATACAACTAGAACAGGAGCTGACACAGGAACACTAGAAACCCCGGGAAGCAATCTTGCATCTGCCGATCAAACGATATCAGATCTTACTAGGGTTGATGCCGCTGCAAGCAGAGTAAATTTAAGCAATAATACAGTCGGAATTTTCTTCAGAGGTCTTGGCGCAAACGTAAATACGTCATTTGGATATGACAACACTATTCCTCGATCCATAGGAATAGCCACGAGTACCGATAGTAATACCAATTTAGCTATATCTAATTACAATGGAGCGGATATATCAGAATTTTACTATCTTCTCCATACCGCATACGCAGTAGTTCCTTCCGCAAATTCTGCAAATGGTGATTTTAATCTATTTTTGCACTACGATTATCGTCCTTGGATAGGAGAACGATACAATGATGCCAATACCAGAATAGCTATTCTTGCTACAAATGTTACCAGATTTAACTTTACAGAAGTAGATGGTATGATAGTGCTAAAATTATGTATGAGAGATGCCGGCAGATCGCTTGGTAATGGCGAAGAGGAAACTACCGTATGCAAAACAAAGGCTATATACTAATGAGACGCGGATTTGTAATGGTTATGGCAATATTTTTTATGGTTTTAGTAGCCACCCTTGGTGCATTTGCGCTTAGCCTATCTTCCGCTACCGCAAAACACACTACAGACATATTTTTAAGAGAGCAGGCAGAACTTTTGGCGCAAGGCGCGACAGAGATAGCGGTACAAAATTTACTAGGCATGACTTTTAGTGCGGCAAACTGCCCTGATTCTAACGGCAATAGAAGAATTGTGGGTACAAATTTTACACCAGATGGAGGCGGCGCATCTTTATTTGCGGTTACCGTCGATGTAGTCCAAATTTTTGGCAACATTAATGGTTGCGGTACTGCCATATCCACAGGTGCATCAATGGGTACGGTAATACTTGATGTTACGGTAGTAGCAAATCAAAATATCACAAACACTCCTGTTAGATTTCATAGGCGCACTATCCAAAAGCTCTAATATGTGCTATAATATGGCACATTTCTAATAAAGGAGCCATATAATGAACACAAGCATTGTAGGTAAACAATTTGAACTAACAGACTCTATAAAAGGTTATGTAGAGAATGCATTTGATGCTCTTGGAAAATATAATCTAGACATCATTTCAGGACGTTGCGTCATCTCGGCAGATGAAAAAAACGGTAAAAAGGGCTTTACAGTCGAATTTGCAATAAATTTAGCAAGAAAAGACACAATAGTAATCTGTCACAAAGACAAAGATCTCTACGCTGCGGTCGATCTTGCGCTTGAGCGCGCATCAAAGGTGCTTCGCCGCGAGCACGACAAAAACACAACCGTCAAAAATAAAGACGACGGCAAAGCTGTTAGAGCTGCGATCGCCGACGAACACCATATAAACGAGGGCGAAGTAGATGAGATAATCCCTATGGAGCTTGAGTTATACAAGCCGCTAGAAATCGAAGAAGCTATGCAAAAGCTAAAAGATAGCGATGCGCAGTTTTACGTATTTAACGATATGGATGCCAAAATGCGCGTGATCTACAAACGCTCTGACGGTAAATTCGGACTTTATTAACCAAAAATTTAGGCGAGATAAATTCTCGCCTTCTTACTTTTTTAATCTACAAAACTATCAATCAAAATTCAATCACTCTTGTTGCCGACTTTATAGTAAATTACTTAAATTTTATGAAATAAATCTCAAATTTCAAAAACTACCAACGATAAAGAAATTTACATAACACAGGCAAACCGCTTTTAGCGGAAGATTTTTAAGCACGATCAAAATTTGAAAGATATTTTTAAATTTAATAATTCGCAATAAAATAAATTTTGGATACTTTGTTTTTAAAGGCTAGTTTGTAAAATTATCTAAAATTTTACTTTTTATCATGGATGAATACGCTTAAATAATGCTAATTTTAATATATTGCCGATTTAGTCTCGGCGAGCTTTTAAGGCCTTGATTCTTAATTAAATTCAAATTTTACGCCGACTCGCCGCGACTTAAAACTACGCCAAATTTATACGATACCTAAAACCGTGCCCAGCATTGACGGATTTTTATTTTGCAAGGCTTGCTGTTTTTCTAGCAAGGAGTTGCTTTGCAAACTAGCTCGTAGCTCTTTTTCATATTTAGTCAAAAGATCATCTAGCACGGCTTCAAGCTCATCTCTTAGGCTTTTTTTCATATCGGTATTTAGCCCTAGAGCCTCCATCAGCTCCTCTTTTTTAATGCTTAGCTTTTCCTGGATTTTTTGTTCGTTCATCTGCGATAAAAATCCTGCTGCGCCAAGCTCTGTAAGAGTCCTTTTAAAGCCTTCCACATCGGGCTCTTTACTAGTTTTTATGGCCTCGGTAGCAACTTTAAGCTCTTTTTCAAAGTTGCCCCCTTTTGCGCTCTTTTCTGCAGCTTTTTGTGCAAGCTCGGCCAAAATCTTTTGGATAAATTTTTGCTCTTCGATCGTCATTTCGCATCCTTTATAAAAGATACATTATCGCAAGCAAATTTTATTCCTTAGCTCTATCTGCGATAAATTTAGCAAATTTATCATCGTCGTTCGGGCAGGCTACGACGTCGTAAAAATCAAATTTTAGCTCGTCCGCGATATGGCGAAATTCCTTTGATAGCTCAAAAACGGTTTCAGAGTTATCGATACAAAACGAGATCGGATAAACAAGCGCTTTTTTATCTTTTATCTCGGCTAGCGCTTGATTTAGCGATGGTTCTAGCCACTTTACGGGGCCTAGCTTTGACTGGTATGCGAGCAAAATTTGCTTAAATTTAACTCCTCGCTTTTCCAAAATTTCGGTTAAAATTTGAACGTGACGCTTGACGTGCTCCTCATAAACGTCGCCCGCGTCGATCATCTTTTGCGGCAAAGAGTGAGCCGAAAACACCAGTGTTATCTCACCTGAGTTTAGATTGCTCGCAGCTTTTTCGATGTCATCCGCGATTACCTCATTATATCTCTCATCCTCAAAAAACGGCTCGACGATTTTTACTTTCGCCTTTAAATTTAGCTCGGCCCGTGCCTTTTCAAAGTCGCTTATACTAGACGTTACGGTCGTAAACGAGTGATGCGGGTATAGCGGGAAAACGACGATCTCCGAGGCCTCCGTAAACTCAGCCAAAACATCCTTCGCAAAAGGCGGCGTGTAGTTCATCGCAAAAGCTACCGCCGTATCATCGTCTAAAAAATGCGAAATTTTACCGCAAAGTCTTGCCGTAAGCTCGCAGATAGGCGACTTGCCGCCGATTTGGCGGTAGTTATTTTGCGCGGTTTTTAGGCGCGAGCTAGTTATCATAAACGCCACGAATTTGCGCAAAATCGGGCTTTTTATCCCCAAGATATACGGGTCGTTAAACATATTTTTTAAAAATACCTCAACCTCGCTAAGGTCGTTTGGTCCGCCCATATTTAGTAGCAAAATAAGTCTCATTCGCAAATCTCCTGAGCCTTTAGGGCATCTTCGAGCGTACTTAGATCGCTTTTTGCGCCGCAGCAGGCTTGATAAAACTCGTCAAGCATCGCTTTAACCGGCGAAACGTCGCCGTAAACCTTTAAATTTTGCTGTCCGTCGGCCGTATATTTATTTAGCTTAAGACCCAGCATATCGCCGAAATAAACTCCACCGCTCGCGGCAAATTCGATCGTAAATCGCTCCGCCTTAAAACGCTTTGAGTTATGGATACTAGCTAGAGTCTGATTTTTAAATTTAAGCTGAAAAAGCGAGTCGGTTTCGCTTCTTTTATCGTCGTTTTGGATTGAAATTTTATTGCTAAAGATTATCTCGCTACCCGTTATAAACCTTGCAACATCGATGTTTTGTAAAATTTCAAGATGCAAATTTACGCCCCTACTAAACCCTCGAGCGATATTTATCGAAAAAATATCTTTTTCTTTGGCGAGTTCTTTTTTTATAGAGGCGATAACGGGATTAAATCTATCTATAAAAGCCACATAAGCGCCTATATTTTGGGATTTAAAGCAGTATTTTAGTTCCCTTATCTCGCCTGATTTGCAAAGCCAAGGATCAAGCATGATAAATTTTATAAAATTTAGGCATTTTGGTATCAAATTTAGATATTTGTGTGTATCAGTGACGATAAGAGCGTCGATCCGTACGGAGTCCAAAAGGTCGTTTATATTATCGTAAACAGGAATTCGTCCGCAAATTTCGCTATTTTTAACGCCGTCAAAAATCGCCGCCAGTTCAAAGTGCTCCGAGCGACGAAGCTCGTTATAGTAGTGCTTTGCGTCGTTTCCAAATCCTATTATCGCAACTCGTTTTTTCATAATCTTTTTTCCAAAATTTAATGTTTTTTAGGCAATTATAGTAAAAAATAGTAATTAAACGGATAATGCGAGCGATTTTTAAATTTTACCGACGCCTTTTTATAGCGGGCCTCAAACAAGTTTTATTAAATTTATGCTAAAATCAGCCCTATTTTAAAACTTTAATCAGGAAAAAAAACGATGGATATTAGAGAAGCTTATTTAAATTTTTTCGCAAGCAAAGGTCATGAGATCATTCCGTCCGCGCCGCTAGTGCCAAACGATGCTACGCTGCTTTTTACAAATGCCGGTATGGTGCCGTTTAAGAGCATTTTCACCGGCGAAGTGCCGCGCCCTACTCCGCCGATCCGCACGAGCTGTCAGACCTGCATCCGCGCAGGCGGCAAGCACAACGACCTAGACAACGTCGGCTACACCGCGCGCCACCACACATTTTTTGAGATGCTGGGAAATTTTAGCTTCGGCGAATACTTTAAAAAAGACGCGATAGCCTACGCGTGGGAGTTTGTAACGCAGGTACTAAAACTACCAAAAGACCGCCTCTACGTCACCGTTCACGAGAGCGACGACGAGGCGTTTGCGCTATGGGAGCAGCACATCGCAAAGGAGCGCATTTATAGATTCGGCGATCACGATAACTTCTGGCAGATGGGCGATACGGGACCGTGCGGACCGTGCTCGGAGATCTTTTACGACCAAGGCGGCGAGCACTTTAACACGCCTGAGGACTACATGGGCGGCGACGGCGACAGATTTCTTGAAATTTGGAACCTAGTTTTCATGCAGTACGAGCGCAGTAGCGACGGCAAGCTAACTCCGCTACCAAAGCCTAGCATCGACACGGGCATGGGCCTTGAGCGCGTCACGGCGATAATGGAAGGCAAATTTAGCAACTACGACAGCTCGCTTTTTATGCCTCTTATCGAAGAAGTAGCAGCGCTTTGCGGTAAACCTTACGCGTATGAGAGCGGCGCTAGCTACCGCGTCATCAGCGATCACATCCGCTCGGTTACTTTCCTGCTGGCTCAGGGCACTACATTTGACAAAGAGGGTCGCGGCTACGTGCTTCGCCGTATCCTTCGCCGCGCGATCAGACACGGATATCTACTAGGCATAAAAGAGCCATTTATGTACCGCCTAGTCGATAAAGTCTGCGAGCTAATGGGCGGCCACTACGCCTACCTAAACGAGAAAAAAGCGGCTGTAAAAGAGCAAATCAGGCTCGAAGAAGAGAGATTTTTGGCTACGATCGCGAGCGGACTCGAGCTTTTTGAGAGCGAGCTAGCGCGCACGAAAGATATTTTTAGCGGCGAGGCTGCGTTTAAGCTTTACGATACGTTCGGATTTCCGCTTGATCTCACGGCCGACATGCTACGCGAAAAAGGACTCAAGGTCGACGAAGCTAAATTTGACGAGCTAATGAGCGAGCAAAAAGCGCGCGCTAAGGCTGCTTGGAAAGGCAGCGGCGACAAGAGCGCAAAGGGCGATTTTAAGGCGCTTTTAGAAAAATTTGGCGAAAATAAATTTAGCGGCTACGAGGAGCTTGAGCGCACGAGCAAGGTTTTAGCGCTGCTTGACGAGGACTTTAAAGAAACTCAAATTTTAAAAGCAGGCGAGCAAGGCTGGGCGATGTTTGACGTGACGCCTTTTTACGCGCAAAGCGGCGGCCAGGCAGGCGACAGCGGCGTGGTCGTGGGCGCGGCCGACGTGCTAGATACGCAGAAGTTTTTCGGACTAAATTTATCAAACGTCGCAGTAAAAAAAGAGCTTAAAGTCGGCGACGCCGTGAAGCTAAAAGTAAGCGAGCAAAGAGCCGAGATCGCGCGCCACCACAGCGCCACGCACCTGCTCCACTCTGCGCTTAGAAGCGTGCTAGGAGCGCATATCGCGCAGGCCGGATCTAGCGTAGAGGCGAACAGACTCAGATTTGACTTCTCTCATCCAAAGGCAGTGACGGCAGAGGAGCTAACAAAGATCGAAAATTTCGTCAATAGCGCAATCGCCGAAAGTATCGCGGCAAAAACAGAGATAATGGACATCGAGGATGCCAAAAATAGCGGCGCTATCGCGCTATTTGGCGAAAAATACGCCGATAAAGTGCGCGTGCTAAGCTTCGGAGAGATTAGCAAGGAGCTTTGCGGCGGTACGCACGTGGCAAATTTAAGCCAGATCGGCGCGTTTTTCATCACTAAAGAAGGCGGCGTGAGCGCGGGCGTGCGCAGGATCGAGGCCGTGTGCTCTAAAGCCGCGCTAAATCTCGCAAAAGCCTGGCGCGGCGAGATCGAAGAGCTAAAAACCGAGCTAAAAAGCGCCGAGCCTATGAACGCGGTAAAAAAACTAAAAGCCGAGATAAAAAGCCTAAAAGATAAAACTAAGCAGGCAAAAGATGCACACGCGCTAGCCGTGGTGAACGTAAACGAGACAAAGCTTTGCGTCGCGGTGATTGACGGCGGCGATATAAAGGCGACGATAGACGAGTTTAAAAACGAGAACGAAAAAGCCGCAATCCTGCTCGTGCAAGTAAACGAAGAGGGCAAAATCGCTCTGGCTGCAGGCGTGAAAAACGCGCCGTTAAAAGCGGGCGAATGGGTCAAATTTACGGCTCAAATTTTAGGCGGAAACGGCGGCGGCAAGGATGATTTCGCCACCGCAGGTGGTAAAAACGTGCTTGCGATCGAGGATGCGATCAGGCAGGCGTTTGAGTTTGCTAAAATCAAACTTGAAAAATAAGCTTGGCGTCGGTCAAATTGAAGAAAATCGCTTAAATTTGACCGCGGTTTTTGCGGCGTAAAATTTGAGCAAATTTTTGCAAAACCAAATTTAACGCCGCAAAGCAAATCCGAAATTTGCATTTTGTGAGCCGAGATAAAATTTAAAGGAAAATATAAGTTTATGAGTTTATTTTATTCGCGCATTTTGGCGCCGAGTTTTACCATCGTCAATTTTACTTTAGCGCGAGAAAATTTTAGATCAAAGGGGACAAATGCCCGAATTTAACATAGCTTTTGCAAAGATTAGCAGCGCCCTACCCTTTATCCACATCCTCTCCGTGGTCGTTTTTATCGGATTTCAAGCAAATTTTTTACTCATCGCTAAATTTTTTATGAAAAATATCGAAGGCGACACGCAAAAATACCAAACGATAATCTCCATGCTAAAGCGCCTAGGCTACGCGATCTACGGCTCGATCGCCGTCATGGGCGTGACGGGCGCGATACTGGCTAAGCAAAACGCGATCAAAAACGCCGATCCGATGCTAAATACGATTTTAACGACAAAATGGGCGATCTGGGGATTTTTATTTTTAAACGTTATTTACGTCACGTACCGCCTAAACAAAGCCTCAAAATCTCTGCAAAATAGCGAATACATCGAGCTTCACGAGAACCTCATAGTTACGATTTATTATTTCATCCCGCTAAACGTGGCGTTTGCGCTACTGGCAGCATATCTTGGCGTATCTTATAGGGAGTTTTGATGATTATTTTGGCTTCGAGCTCGGTTACGAGAGCTAAGGTTTTGCAAGATCACGGCGTTAAATTTGAGCAGGTTTTCTTCGACTACGACGAGGGCGGCGTAAATAAAAATTTACCGCCGCACGTCTACGTCCAAAAGATCGTTACGGCAAAAAAAGAGCAATTTTTAAAGGCGAACGAAAACATAAAAAACGTCGTTTTTGCCGATAGCGTCGTCGTATGCGACGGTAAAATTTTAGGCAAAGCAAAGGACGAAAAAGAAGCTTTTAAAATGCTACAAATGCAAAGCGAAAATACCGCCAGGATCGTGACCGCGATGATATTTTTAGGCGAGAAATTCGAGCTTTTTAACGTCAGCTTTGCCGAGTATAAATTTGCTAAATTTGACGAAGCCGACCTGAAAAACTACCTATCTGGCGATCTTTGGCAGGGCAAAGCAGGAGCCATGACGATAGAAAATTTCAACAAAAAATACATCCTAAGCCAAAACGGCGAAACTAGCACCGCAATGGGGCTAAACGTGAAAATTTTAAAGGCCTTTTTATGAGAATTTTAGCTTCGATTTTGTTTATTATCTTTGTTTCGCTGAGCGCGGCGTTTGTTTATCTTTATTCGCAAGTCACCTTTGATGCGTCAAATATTATCGATTTTAAGCCAAAGCTCACGACTCAAATTTACGATAGAAACGGCGAACTCATCGCAAATATCTTTGACGAAAACAGGATCTACGTCAAGTACGAAGACATTCCGCCGCGCGTCATCGAGGCGCTGGTAGCGATCGAGGATACGAGCTTTTTTGAGCACGGCGGCGTAAATCCCGAGGCTATCACGCGAGCTATCGTTAAGGACATAAAGGCAGGCAAACTAGTCGAGGGCGCTAGCACATTAACGCAGCAGTTAGTTAAAAACATGGTATTAACTAGAGAAAAAAAGCTAACTCGTAAGCTAAAAGAGATGATCATCTCGATGAAACTGGAAAACGAGCTAACCAAAGAGCAAATTTTAGAGCGCTATCTAAATCACGTCTATCTAGGACACGGCTATCACGGCATAAAAACCGCAGCAAAAGGATACTTTAGAAAGGAGCTTGACGAACTCACGCTAAAAGAGATCGCTATCCTAGTGGGCTTACCAAAAGCGCCTAGCACCTACGATCCGACCCGCCACCTAGATCTATCTCTAAGCCGCGCAAACAACGTCATAGCAAGGATGAACGCGCTAGGTTGGATCAGCGACGCAGAGTACAAAGCCGCGCTAGTCGAGCAGCCCGTAGTCTTTGACGATACGCTCACGCAAAACAAAGCCCCGTATATCGTGGACGAGGTGCTAAAGGAGGCCTCAAAGCGCTTTGAGGATATAAAAACCGGCGGCTACGTCATCGAAACCAGCGTCGATTTAAAGGTGCAAGATATGGCGTCCGAGGCGCTAAAATACGGCTACAACGAGATACTAAAACGTAACAAGGACGCAAACGCCAGTATCCTAAACGGCGCTATCGTCGTTACGCTACCTAAAACGGGCGAGATCCTCGCGCTAGTAGGCGGCGTAGACTACGCCAAAAGCAGCTACAACCGCGCCACGCAGAGTATGCGCCAGCCGGGATCCAGCTTTAAGCCCTTTATCTACCAGATCGCCCTAGACATGGGCTACTCGCCGATGAGCAAGGCCGCAGACATCTCGAGAGTCTTTAACGAAGGCAGCCAGTACGAGTGGCGTCCGAAAAACTACAGCGGCGGCTTCCAGGGCTACATCACGCTGCGCGATGCCCTGCGTCAGTCGCGTAACCTC
>NZ_CALIII010000093.1 GCF_938018145.1 uncultured Campylobacter sp. | reverse complement strand
TTTTATTTTAAATTTTATGCATTAATTTGCTTTTTAAAAGATTTAATCGCACGACAGGCGTAATATGCCGAATTTATAATATCCAAAAAGTATTTTTGTGATACACAACGACCGTTCACATAACAATTTAGAGCTTTGATTGCAGGTTGGAGTCTTTCTATTATCGCATATTTTCCATCTTTAAACCGCTGTTGGCATCTTTTAAATTTGACTTATCTACATATAGAATCGCCCCAAATTCCAAATTTATCCAAGTCAAAAATAGCCGCCAAAACGCTAAACTCATAGCGTATTTAAAATTTTATCTGCTATAATATCTCAAAAATTTAAAAAGGTTAAAAATGATCCCATTTACCGATGAAGAGCTTCTAAAGCCCGTAAAAGCCAGCCTGCAAAAGGTTTTGCCTATGCTTGAAAACGACGGCGGAGGCATGGAGCTGCTAGGCATCAAAAACGGCAAAATTTACGTCCGCCTTACCGGCCACTGCCACGGCTGCGCAGCTAGCTCTACTACGCTAAAATACGGCATCGAGCGTCAGCTCCGCATGGATATCCACCCTGAGCTAGAGGTCGTAAACATCTCTATCGGCGAGGAAATTAAATTTGATTGATTATAAAAAGGCGGGCCTAAAAGCGTTTAACAAGGGTGACTTTGACGCCGCAGCGAGCTATTTTTCGCTTGCCTACGACAAAAAACCCGACAAAAAGCTGCTTTTTCTCATTATGCTTTGCTCGCTTGCTAAGACTCGCCGCGACGAGGCGATGACGCTTTTTGAGATATTTAAGCTAAAAGACAAGCTCGGCATGAGCCCGGACGAGCTGGAGGAAATTTTAGGCGCGCTTGAGGCAAAATTTGGCGACGACGAGAGCCTTGAGGAGCAAAACGCCATCAGCTACGCCGATTTTATGGATGCGGTTAGGCGCGGCGGATTTAAAAGCACCTTTGAGGACATCATGTTTTCCACGCGCGTGATGATCGACAACCGCGACGATTTTCTCGAGTTTTTGCAAAATCTTATCAAAAACGACTTCATCGAAATGGGGCTAAACTACATCGAGACCGCGGCCGTGATGTTTGCCGGCGACGAACGGCTAAGCGCGCTGGCTCGCGAAATCAACGAAAAGGCCGAAAGTGAAAATTTACGTTAAAGAAGGCTTCGTCACCGACAACTCGAACGAATGCGAAGCGGGTTGCTGTTTCGTAAAAACGGCGACGAACGCCAAATTTGAAGCCGCCGCCGAAGCAAAGGGCGCAAAAATCATAAATTTGGCCGAGTGCAAGCGGCTGCTAGGTATCGACGAGAACATCAAAATCATCGGCATCACGGGCACGAACGGCAAGACCACGACCGCAGCGCTTATCTGCGCTACGCTGTTAAATTTAGGCTACGGATGCGGCCTGTGCGGCACTCGCGGCGCTTTTATAAACGGTGAACGCATAGATGATAAGGCGCTAACGACGAGCGAAATTTTACGCACGCTTAGCTACCTTAAAGCCGCTAGCGAGCGCGGTTGCGAGTACTTCGTGATGGAGGTCAGCTCACACGCCATCGCTCAAAAACGCATCGAGAGCTTGGATTTTGCGATGAAAATCTTTACGAATTTGACCCAGGACCACCTCGACTACCACGGCACGTTTGAAGAGTACGCGCGCGTAAAGAGCGAGTTTTTCGCAGACGACGCGCCAAAGCTCATAAACATAGACGACCGCGGCGGGATCAAATTTAACCCAGCAAATGCCCTAACTTACGCGCTTCATGCGGACGCAGACTTTGCGCCCGGCGAGTATTCGCTAGAGGGCGGCATTCACTGCGCGCTAAAGACTCCGCGCGGGCAGATGGCGCTAAGCTCAAATTTGCACGGCGAATTTAACCTCTATAACCTTATCGCGGCTGTCGCTTGCGTCGCGACGCTGACGGATAGACCGCTAGAGCAGATCGAACGCGCCGCGGCGGAATTTGACGGCGTCGAGGGGCGCATGGAGGTCGTGAGCCGTGAGCCACTCGTGATCGTGGACTTTGCGCATACGCCAGACGGTATCGAAAAGGTTCTAAACGCGCTGCGTCATCGCAAGATCGTCGCAGTTTTTGGCGCCGGAGGCGATAGAGATCGCACCAAACGCCCAAAAATGGGCTCAATCGCGCAAAAATACGCGCACAGACTCGTCGTCACCAGCGACAACCCTCGCAGCGAAGAGCCTGAAAGCATCATCGCCGAGATTTGCGGCGGTCTAGAGATGAACGAGCGCGTAAAATGCATCGCAAACCGTAAAGAGGCGATCAAATATGCACTTGAAAGCCTCACGCAAGACGAAATTTTGGTGATTTTGGGTAAGGGCGACGAGACCTATCAAGAGATCAAGGGCGTGAAGTATCCGTTTAGCGACAAGCAGGTCGTGCGCGAACTTTTGGACGCACGCGCCTAAATTTATGTATAAAACGGCACCAGACAAGGGAAAATTTGCGTAAAATTTGCCTTTGTTTGCGCCCAAACTTCTGTCTATTTACTACCGAGCGGCGTAAAATTTGCCACCCATCTAAACGCTGCTAATTTCAAATTTAATCACAAATTTAACCCCGAATTTTATCGCGTCAAGCAAGCAAAAATGAATCGCCGCGGCCAAATTTATAGTATAATTTTTCTAAAAATACAAAGGATAGCCGATGAAAATCGAAATTTTATCAAGCAAAAT
>NZ_CALIII010000092.1 GCF_938018145.1 uncultured Campylobacter sp. | reverse complement strand
TCTCCGCGCTTTGAGATAAAGGGAAGCTCGTGGATATCGACTCCGACGCCGTGTCCGGTGCTGTGAAAAAACGCCTCGCCGTAACCCTGAGCGGCGATAAAATCCCTAGCCGCCGCGTCGATCTCGCGCGCCTTTTTGCCGGGCATAACCGCCGCGATCGCCAGAGCCTGAGCCTCTTTTACGATTTCGTAAATTTCTTGCCGCTTGGCGTTTTTAAAATTTTGCTCTTTGCCGAAGTTAAAATTTTCGTCAAAGCACGCCGTGCGCGTCCTATCGGAGCAGTAGCGGTTAAATTTAACCCCCGCGTCAAGCAGGAGCAAATCGCCCTGCCGTAGCCGCTTTTTGCTCGGCAGAGCGTGCGCCTTTGCGGCGTTTTCGTTGATCGCGACGATAGGCGAAAAGCTAAGCGCGAGCTCGCCCTTTTTCTTAAAAATAAGCTCGGCGTTAAAAAACAGCTCCTCTTCGCTCATGCCTTCGCCCTCGGCGCGCACGAACGCGGCAAATTCGTCAAATCTCTCCGCACCCAACTGCGCCGCGCGTTTTAAAATTTTTATCTCATCCTCTGATTTTACTATGCGCGAAATTTGCGAAAAATTCGCCCGCGCCTTAAATCTTATCCCAAGCCCCTTGCTAAGCGCCTCCCACTCGCCCGCGCTAAAATCGTACGGGTTGTAGCTAAGCTCAGCAACGCCCGCCTTTCGCAAAAACAGCCGCGCGTCTTTTATCAAATTTCGCTCGACCTCGATCACTTCGGTATCGCGGCAAAGCTCGCGCGCCTCGATGCTATAACGCGCATCGGTGAGGAAAAATTTGCGCCCCGCGAGACTTAAAAATATCGCGTTGTCGCAGCTGTATCCGCACTCGTGAAATACGGCGTTTTCGTCCTTTAGGATAAAATTTTTCAAATTTTGCCTCGTTTTACTCCGCTTTTTCGCCCGCTCTTGCGGCTTTCATAGCTTTTATCTGCTCGAAAATTTGCAGCATCGCAATCATAGCTAGGTGGTAGCCCACAGGCCCAAAGCCCACGATCTGTCCCGCAGTTACCGGCGCTATGAGGCTTTTTTGGCGGAATTCTTCGCGGCGGTGGATGTTGCTGATATGCACCTCGATGACCGGAAGTCCGACGGCTGCGATAGCGTCGCGGATCGCGATAGATGTGTGCGTGTAGGCGGCTGGGTTTATGATGATGCCGTCAAATTCGCCGAAGCACTCTTGGATTTTATCCACTAGCTCGCCCTCGAAATTGCTCTGAAAAAACTCGATCTCGATGCCGTTTTGCTCGGCAAAAAGCTTCATCTGCGCGTGGATATCCTCCATCTTCATCGAGCCGTAGATATCGGTCTCGCGCGTGCCCAGCATGTTGATATTCGGGCCTTGGATGACCATTAGTTTAGATTTTGTTTCCATTTTTAGCCTTTTAAAAGATTTAAATTTAGCCTTGATTATACATTTTTTAAGCTAAATTTTCGCTACAATCACGAAAAATAGGAGCTTAAAAATGATCATCGTTAAACCGAAATTTACAATGCTATGCGACGAAAATTTTACCGTTTTAGAGGATGCGGCGGTCGCTTTTGATGAACGTATCAAAGCCGTTGGCGAGGCCGAGCAGCTGCGAAAAAGATACGAGGACGCGCGGTTTTTAGAGTATCCAGACGCCGTTTTGGCGCCGGCTTTCATCAACCCGCACGTACATCTGGAGTTTAGCGCGAACAAAACCAGCCTCGTTTACGGCGATTTTTTAGAGTGGCTTAGCTCGGTTATCGCCTCTCGCGGCGCGCTCTCGCAGGCGGCAAACGAGGACGTCATCGCCTCTGCGATAAAAACCATGCAGCGTAGCGGCGTGGCGAGCTTCGGAGCGGTTTCTAGCTTTGGCGGAGATTTGGAGGCCTGCGCGAACTGCGGCGGCAGGGTCGTGTTTTTTAACGAAATTTTGGGCACGAACGAAGCCGCGCTTGAGCAAAGCTTGGCAAATTTTATCACCCGCTTTGAAGCGTCGCAAAAGCGCAAAAGTCCGCTTTTTACGCCCGCGGTTTCGGTGCATTCGCCCTACTCTACGCACCCTGATTTAGCCGCTGCTGCGCTAAATTTAGCCCGCGAGCGGGAGCTGATCGTCTCGACGCATTTTATGGAGAGCGAGCATGAAAAAAGCTGGCTAGAAGGCGGCTCGGGCGGCTTTAAAGAGTGGCTGGGCAAATTTAACCCCGCCGCGCGTCCGCTTTATACGCCAAGCTCGTTTGTAGCGATGTTTGCAGGCATTCGCACGCTCTTTACGCACTGCGTTTGGGCGGATGATTTTTCGGGCTTTGACCGTGAGCTTCACAGTCTCACGCACTGCGCGGTTTCAAACAGGCTGCTTAGCAAGCGCACGCTAAATTTACGTGCCGCACTGGATGCTGGAGTGTGCATAAACATCGGCACGGACGGCCTTAGCTCAAACATGAGCCTAAATTTCCTTGATGAGCTGCGGGCAAATTTGCTCATTCACGCCGAATTTGATCCGCTAGAGCTTGCTAAAATTTTACTTCTAGCCTCGACTAAAAACGCCGCAAGCGCGCTAAATTTAGAAGCAGGCGAGATAAAAGAGGGCAAGCTAGCCGACCTCGCGCTCTACGGCGGTTTTGCGGACGCGGACGCAGCGCAGCTACCGCTCATGCTCATCTTGCACGCCAAGGGCTGCGAGCAGCTATTTGTAGGCGGCGCAGAGGTAAATTTAAACGATTGGGCCGAATTTGCGGTTTAGGCTTTGGCGCGGCAAATACCAAATTTAAGCTCAAATTTGAGGCTCGTTTCTCAAATCCCGCCCGCTAGCTAAATTTATAAATTTAAATGGTAAAATGCGCCCGAATTTCACGAAAACGATAAATTTAAAGGAAAAAAATGGGATTTTTGAGATTTATTTTTGCGCCGATTGCGGCGATTTTTAGGTTCATAAATACGTATTTTAAGGCAATGCTGTTTTTACTCATCGTATTTTTGATATTTTTTAGCGGCAAGGGCGAAAACGTAAATCCGCCCAACCTAACCCAGATCAACCTCTCAGGCGCGATCATGGACGCAAACGAGGCGCTAGAAAAGATCGAGGCCGCGCGCAAGGACGGCGACATCAAGGGCGTGCTGCTTTATATCGATAGCCCGGGCGGCGCGCTGGCGCCTAGCGTCGAGCTGCACCTCGCGGTCAAAAATCTGCGCGCCAAAAAGCCCGTGGTCGCGTATGCGGGCGGGTCGATGACGAGCGGCAGCTACTACGCGGGTGCCGGCGCAAACAAAATTTTGGCAAATCCTGGCGCATTTATCGGATCGATCGGCGTGATAATGCAAGGCGCGGATGCTAGCGAGCTAGCGGCTAAAATCGGCGTCTCGCAGCAAATCGTAAAGGCGGGCGAGTATAAAGAGGCGGGGACGTTTCTGCGCCCGTGGAGCAAGATCGAGCGCGAACAGCTGCAAGAGCTCGTAAACGCCAGCTACGAGATGTTCGTAAGCGACGTGGCGGCGGATAGAAATCTAGACGCGAACAAAATCAAGGAGTGGGCGAACGCGCGGGTATTTCTGGCTCGCGATGCGGCAAAGCTTGGGCTCATCGACGAGGTGAGCGATTATTATTCCGCGCGCGCCGAGCTAGAAAAGCTAAGCGGCGTGGCCGAGCCCGTCTGGGAAAAGCCGTCCGTCTACGAAAAAGCGATGCAAAAATTTATAAATCAGGGTGCAAACTCGCTAATATCGGGGTTTTTTGAAGCTAAGGCGAGGTAAATTTAAAGGCGCGGCGTGAAAATAATCTCGAAATTTAAAGATAACTACGACTTTATGGTATCAAAATACGGCCTTGACGAGACGCTGGTTTACGACCGCAGAAACTCGACTCCGGTAAGCGCGGATGAGCTATGGAGCCTTAGCGAGCTCGATAAACCGTTTTTAGAAAACGCCGGTTCGCGCTACAAAGTACGCGTAGGCAAGGACGGCAAGCTTATTACTGATTTTTATGCGGGCAAGGTTTTGCCGCGCCTGCTTCACTCCGTGATTTTTATCGGCAAAAACTTGGTTCATATTTTTGCCGCCGGGGGTAAAATTTACACCGATTTCGACCTTGCGGAAAACGAGCGAGAGGAGATGTATTTTAACGGCGATATTTTGACGTTTAAAGACGGATTTTGCGCTTATATCGCCTCGCGGTTTGAGAGCGATATTTTACGCTTTGCCGCGCTTAGAGCAAGCGACCCGGCGGCTCTTAGTAGCGCCGATAAGGCTAGCGAGAAGGAAAATTTAAGCGC
>NZ_CALIII010000091.1 GCF_938018145.1 uncultured Campylobacter sp. | reverse complement strand
GGCGTAGTCGGCATGTCCCGGACGAAAGAGCTCGCGTAAATTTTCGTAATCGCCCGATTTTTGATTTTCGTTTCGGATGATAAAGCCGATCGGAGTGCCCGTGCTGACGCCTTCAAACACGCCGCTTAAAATCTCCACGCGGTCGCCTTCGCTCCTTGCCGTGGCAAATTTCGAGCCGCCCGGTTTTCGTTTGTCAAGCTCGCTTTGGATAAAATTTAAATCGATACGCACGCCTGCAGGAAAGCCGTCTAGCACGCCGCCGATCGCCGCTGCGTGACTCTCGCCAAACGTCGTTAGCGTTAGTTTGCGTCCAAAGGTATTCACTTGCCCTCTCCTAAAATCTCAAGCGCGGTTTTGGCGGCTTTTTGCTCGGCTTCTTTTTTGCTCTTGCCCGCGGCTCGCGAGATCTCTCGCTCGTTTAGCATCAGCGCGATCTCAAATTCCTTCTTATGATCGGGGCCTTTTGAGCCCACCAGCACGTATTTTGGTATCTCGGCGAAGCGCGCTTGAGTGAGCTCTTGCAGCGCGGTTTTGTAGTCTTTTACCATGCGGTCGAAATTTATATCCGGGTAGCATCTCTCAAAGGCTTTTAGGCTAGCCGCGCGCACGGCGTCAAAGCCGCTTTCTAGGTAGATCGCGCCCATCAGCGCCTCAAAAGCGTCTGAGAGGATCGAGGCTTTTGCCCGTCCGCCGTTGTGCTCCTCGGCCGGCGAGATATTGATGAGCTGGCCTAAATTTAGATATTTAGCGAGCTCGGCGAAGCTTTTTTCATTTACGAGCGCGGCTCTTAGTTTGCTTAGATCGCCTTCGCTTAGGCGCGAAAATTTGTGAAAAAGATAATCCCCGATCACCAGATCCATCACCGCATCGCCCAAAAACTCGAGCCTCTCGTTGTTTGCGCCGCCTTTTACGCTTTTGTGCGTGAGCGCGGTTTTTAGCAGCTTTTCGTCTTTAAATTTATATCCTAATTTCTCTTCCAAATTTCGCATTATTCGCCTTTTAAGCTATTTTTTATCTTTACGGCTTGTTCGCGCGCCATCTCGTCGCAAAGCTCGTTTTGCGGGTGCCCGGCGTGGCCTTTGACCCAGATCGCTTCAACATCGTGCGGCTCGCTAGCGGCCAGATACTCCTGCCACAGCGGGACGTTTTTTACGTTTTTAAAGTTTTTCTTCACCCAGCCCTCTAGCCACGCATTTACGGCGTTTGCGACGTATGAGCTATCGGTGTAGAGCTTTATGCGGCAGGGCTGCTTGAGCGCTTTTAGCCCCTCGATCGCAGCGCGTAGTTCCATTTGATTATTTGTCGTGTGCGCCTCGCCGCCGCTTGCCGTTTTTTTGTGCTCTCCGTACTCTAGGATGTACGCCCAGCCGCCGGGCCCTGGGTTATCCAGGCACGAGCCGTCGCTAAAAAGGCATACTGTTTTCATCGGATTTTTCCGTGATGTGAGGCAAAATTTGCACGCTGCCTAGCTCGCTACACATCGGACAGCGGTAAAAATGCATCGGAAAGGCGTTTTTGCAGCTCTTGCAGACGTAGTTAAAGCTAAGCGCGGCCTTGTCGTAGTTTGCCGCTTTTAGCTTCTTTAAAACCTCTAGCTCAAAGCCCAGCGGCGCGCCGTCCTCGTCGCTCATGCCTTTGACGAAAAACAGGCTCTTATACTCGGGATCGGTTAAATTTACGGGCGAGTTTTGATAATAAACCAAATCCAAAACGTCCTCAAGCGGCGGGAAATCGCTAAAATCTTTAAGTCCTGCACCGCTTAAATTTAGCCTCTCCATCGCCATACGCCGCACGAGCGCAAATTCGTCCTTTAGAGCTAAAATTTCGCCGATTTTGCCAGCTTCGTCCTTGCTTTTATCCGCTAAAATTTGCAGCGCCTTGATATACGCCGTTTGCGCTCTCACGTCACTGCCTAGCTCCTGCAAAGCATCCAGAGTCTGCAATGCGCCATCGTAGTCTTTTAGCTTTTCGAAAATTATCGTTAGGGATTTTAGCGCGATTTGATTTCGCGGAGAGATTTTTAGCGCCTCTAAAAAGACGCTTTTTGCGCGCTCTAGAAAGCCCGCCTTAAAATAAGTCTGACCCAGATCGGTAAAAATTTGCTCCTTTGCCGCTCGGTTTTTAGCCCGCTCTAAAGCTACGGCATAGACGTTGATAGCCTTTTCAAAATACCCGCTTTTTGAAAACGTCCCCGCCAAAAAGCACATCGTAGCCGTATCCGCGCCCGAGTTTATCAAAAGCTGTTTGTTTTCGTCGCTCAGACCCTGAGATTTGCCGAATTTTTTCAAAAATCCCGCGATCTCCGCCTTTTCGTCCTTGCTCTTAAAAACGCCCCACGCGTAGCTAAAAACGGCGATCACGAGCACCGCGGCGACTAGCACCACGAGACCGAAAATCGGGTCTCTAAATTCGATAAAAAATATATCCAAAATGCCGCTTTCTAAAGTCAAATTTAACGCCGATTATAGCAAAACGATTGTATAATCTCGCTTATGATCGATCCAAAATCAATAGAAAGACTAAAAGCGCAAACCGATATCGTCGATATCGTCGGACACTATCTGCCGCTAAAAAAAAGCGGCGCGAACTTCGTGTGCGTCTGCCCGTTTCACGACGATAAAAACCCGAGCATGAGCGTGAGCCCGTCGCGCGGGATATTTCACTGCTTTTCGTGCAAAGCCGGCGGCGACGCGATCAAATTCGTGATGGACTACGAAAAGCTAAGCTACCCCGAAGCCGTCGAAAAGATCGCAGGACTGCAAAATTTCACGCTAAACTACGTGCGCGGCGGCGAACCGGCGAAAGAAAACAAGCACATCCTAGAAAACGCAAACGCCTTTTACCGCTCGCTGCTTTATAAAACGCCAGCAGCCGTGGAGTATCTCTACTCGCGCGGTATAACAGACGAGCTGATCGATAAATTTGAACTAGGTTTCGCACCAGAGAGCGCGCAAACGATAAGGCTACTGCAAAACGAGCAAATAGAGCC
>NZ_CALIII010000090.1 GCF_938018145.1 uncultured Campylobacter sp. | reverse complement strand
TATCGAGTTAAAATTCGGTACAACAGCCACGACGGACGGTCTAGCCAGCACCGATAACGACTCGAGCACCGCCGACATCAGCCAGGACGGCTACGCTAGCGGCGAGCTAAACGGCATCAGGATAGATCAAAGCGGAACGCTAGTGGGCTCGTTTACAAACGGTAGAAGCCTAGGACTAGCGCAAGTGGGCGTAGCTAAATTTGCCAACAACGAGGGATTAGCTAGCGAGGGCGGAAATTTATTTTCCCGCACGGCAAACTCTGGCGATCCTATCATCGGCGCGGCTCAGACGGCTGGACGCGGCAAGATCTCAGCCTCGAGCCTCGAGATGAGTAACGTCGATCTATCTCGCTCGCTAACTCAGCTCATCGTCGTACAGCGCGGCTTCCAAGCCAACTCAAAGACGATCACGACTAGCGACGAAATGCTAAACACGCTGCTTCAATTAAAATAATTTATTTCTTCGGGCTTTAGTTTCGTCTAAAGCCCTTTTTATTGATTTTTAGCTAAATTTACCGCTAAATTTAACTAAAAGAGTCAAAAATGCAAGTAACGCTTCTAAATTACACCCCGCTAAACATCTGCTCGCACGCGATCCGCACGTGTTGGCAAAGCTTCGAAAAAGGCGACAACGGCGGCGAAAAAGACGTCGAGCTCATCGAGCGCGTCGGCAATAAATTTAAACACGCCAGCACGCTAGAGCACCTCTCCTACAACTTCTACATCCAAGGCATCTCGCGCGCCCTGCTGCAAGAGCTAGCCCGTCACCGCGTAGCGAGCCTCAGCGTCAAATCAACGCGCTACACGCTAAAAGAGCTAAAAAAAGAGGCTAAATTTGAGCTTGGCGACTTTGAGCGGGCGGCGAGATTTATAGTATTAACGGGCGACGAAACGGTCGATAACGCAAGCATCAAAGCACTAGAAAATTTGCGCGAAATCCTAGCAAATACGACAAAAAGCCTCGACATCGTCAAATACTGCCTACCAGAGTGCTACAAAACCGAGCTCACTTGGAGCGTAAACGCGCGCAGTTTGCAAAATTTCCTCTCGCTTCGCAGCTCAAAATCAGCGCTTTGGGAGATCAGAAACCTATCACTAAAGCTTTACAAGTCGCTGCCTCAGGAGCATAAATTTATATTCGAGGATCACGTAAATCAAGAATAATAAAGCGCTTTGTGCCACCTCCAAAATAAAAGCAATGCTGTGTGAAAATTTAAGACGAAATTTAAGGAAAAATCAGGAGCGATAAAATGGGGCTATTTGATATTTTTAAAAAGGATAAATTTGATGTCGACGTGCGCCCGGACGGCGTTTTCATCGGCGGCGTAAACTGCGGGTTTGATCTAGCTAAATTTAATGAAGCCTTGGGCCAGCCGCGCGTGATCGATGACGGAGAGGGCAAAAGCCGCTATTTTTGGGATGAGGCGGGGATTTTCGCCTTCGTGCGCGCAGACGAACTCGCAGAACCGAGGCTTTCCGAGATAAATTTGATGCTTGAGGTCGCAAAGGGCGTGCAGCACGAGGTTCCGCGCAAGCTCTATGGCGGCGCGTTCACGATAGATGGCAGACCGCCGCTTGAGGCCGTGCCAGAACAGGAGCTGCGCGGCGCATATATATTTTTGGAGCTTAGCCTCGGCAAATTCGAAGTCTCACTAGCTCTCGCACAGACCGTACAGGAGCGCATAGGCGCGATGGACTTCGCCGAGCGCTTCGCTAAGCGTGACACCGACGAGATCGCAGACATCGTGCGAGCTGCGAAAATGCCGATAGGGCGCGTCTGCATCAATCAAAAAGAGAAAAAGCTAAAGCCGAGGCCGAGCGATAAATTTAAGCTTCCGCGCGCGGCTGGCGAGACGCTAGCGTTTAAAAATTTCAATTTCAAAATCGCCGTGATGAACGAGCTGATGTATGAAAAAGCCCTGCTGGAGCCTAAATTTGACGTGTTTGAGTACTGCGAGGAGCGCGGCATCGATCCGTACGCGGACTTCGGCGCCCTGCCGCAAGCCAAAAAGTGGTTCAAGGACTATCCGGTTCCTGCAGATTTGGCGGAGCAGGTGAGCGAGCTCTATCTTGACGGCGGAAACGAAATTTACCTGCAAATCGCGCCTGATTGGGACGGCGAGGACGAGCTTTTCGACATTAAAAACATTGACGCCGCCGAGCTTGCGCCCTTCATTAATCTTAAAAAAATCGAAACGACCGGCATCGGCATATCCAAAAAGGCGCGAAAAGCCTGCGCAGATGCGGGGATTACGATAGTGGAGTGAGCGCGGAGATAAAATTTAAGCAATCAAATTTTGCGCTAAAACATGACGAAATTTAAAGCCGAATTTACTAAAAAATAAGCAAAATTTGAGCTTATTTTAAGCGTAAATTATTCGCATGCGTTAGCGCGATAGCGATGGCATCGGTGATATCAAGCGGTTTGATCTCCTTTGTTATACCGAGAATTTTCTTAACCATAAAGGCCACTTGCTCTTTGTCGGCCTTGGCTTTGCCCGTAACCGTTTTTTTAACCTGAAGCGGCGTATACTCGGCAAAATCGCCGTGAAGCTGCAAAATTTTAAGACTGAGCGCCCCTCGAAACTGCGCGAGCTTTAAAACCGTTTTTGGATTATAAGCGAAAAATATGTCCTCGATCGCCACTTCGTCAAATTTGTGATTTTTAAAAATCAGGTCGAGTCCCTCGCAAAGTTCGGTGATTTGATACTGCAAAGAATTCGGTTTTATTTTGATTAGTCCCGCCTCGATCAAAATAGTTTTCACGGGCGTCTTTTCGACGATCGCATAGCCGCAATTTCGCGATCCCGGATCGATTCCTAAAATTTTCATCTCGCTCTTTTCAATAGTTTTTCACGCTTTTTTCACACCGTGAAAAAACGAATTTCAACGCCATTTTAACAAATTTAAGATAAAATCTAGCGAATTAATCTTAAAGGCAAAAATTTGGTCGCAAACGAGGTTTTGGAGCTACTTTCCAAAGAAATTTTACCGTCGGAATTTGAATGCTACATCAAGCAGCTTAAATTTAACGAAAAAAGCTCAAATTCGACGAACGTCGTATTTAACGCGCCAAACGAGATTATCGCCAAATTTATCCAGACCAAATACGCCTCAAAAATCGCTCACCTTTTTGAAGTAAAAACCGGACAAAAACCCGTGATCAACGTCCAAGCCGCGACCAAAACGCAAAGCAAACCGGCTAAAAAAGTGGACGTCAAAGAGATAAAAGCGCAAAGCAGCCTGCTAAATCCAAGCTACACTTTTGAAAATTTCGTCGTCGGCGACTCGAATCAATTCGCATTTTTAAGCGCTAAAGCCGTATCCGAACAGCTGGGAAAAATTTACAATCCGCTTTTTATCTACGGCCCAACCGGACTTGGCAAAACTCACCTTTTACAATCGGTCGGAAATTTTTGTCTAAACGGCGGCAAAATGGTCATTTG
>NZ_CALIII010000089.1 GCF_938018145.1 uncultured Campylobacter sp. | reverse complement strand
CGAGGTGGTGTTCCCACAGGCGACCAAAAACATCTTGCCTGCGCTTGCGAACGAATTTATCTCGCTGTTTAAAGAGACATCAGTCGTTGGCTACATCAGCGTCATCGACATCACGATGCAAAGCAAAAGCCTGCAAGCGGTGTTTTATAGCCCAGAGCCCGTCATTTTCACGGGCATAGTTTACTACGTCAGCGTGAAGTTCTTTACGTTTTTGGTTAAAATTTTGGAGAGGAGGCTAAATCGCCATGATTGAGATTAGAAATTTGAGTAAAAATTACGGCGATTTGCGCGTCCTAGACGACATCAGCGTAGATATCAAACAAGGCGAGATCATCGCTATCATAGGCCCGAGCGGTGGCGGCAAGAGTACGTTTTTGCGCTGCATAAACCGCCTAGAGGAGCCAAGCGGCGGGCACATCAAGATAAACGGCGAAGACATCACCGACAAAAAAACGGACATAAATAAAATCCGTCAAAAAGTGAGCATGGTTTTTCAGCACTTTAACCTTTTTGCAAATAAAAACGTCTTGCAAAATTTAACCCTAGCTCCGATAAAAGCGGGGATTTTGGATAAAGAAAGCGCGGAAAAAAGAGCCGACGAGCTACTAAAAAGCGTGGGTCTAAGCGATAAAAAATACGCCTTCCCGCACAAGCTCTCGGGCGGTCAAAAGCAGCGTATAGCAATCGCTAGAAGCCTCGCGATGAATCCCGAGGTCATACTCTTTGACGAGCCGACCAGCGCGCTAGATCCCGAGATGATCGGCGAGGTGCTAGACATCATGAAGGACGTCGCGGCAAAAGGCATCACGATGCTAGTAGTCACCCACGAGATGGGCTTTGCTAAAAACGTGGCAAATAGGATATTTTTCATGCACGGCGGTAAAATAGCCGTGGACGACACGCCTAAAAACGTATTTGAAAACCCTAGCAATCAGCGTTTGCAGGATTTTCTAGGTAAAATTTTAAACCACTAAAAGGAGGTCAAAATGTCACAAAACATCGTTGCGGCTTTGTCCGCCGGCAAATTTAAAAAACTTTTCGTTTTCGTAGCCGCCGCTTTGATGCTTTCAGGCTGCGGTCAAAGCTCGAATGAAAACGCAAGCAAAGACGCCGCAGTAAAAAACGAGGCAACCCCCGTAGCGGTACAGCAAACGATAAAAGTAGGCTCGAGCGCGGACTATCCGCCGTTTGAGTATATCGACGAGCACAACAAGATCGTAGGCTTTGAAATCGATATGATAGAGGCCGTCGGTAAGAAAATCGGCGTCAAATTCGACATACAAAATATGAGCTTTGACGGACTGATCCCAGCTCTAAAAACAGGCAAGATAGACGCCGCGCTAAGCGGTATGAGCGCGACCGAGGAGAGAAGAAAATCGGTCGATTTTACGAAGCCATATTATTTTTCGGATAATCTTTTCATCCGCAAAAAAGGCACCGACGTAAATGCAACCAATATGCATCTCAAAAAAATAAGCGCGCAAATAGGCACATTGCAAGAGAGCGCGGCTAAATCCATCTGCGGCGACCTAGCCGTGCCTGCAGAAACCGTAGCGGCTGCGATTTTATCGCTAAAAGCGAGCAAGATCGACGTCGTGCTAACAGATAGCCCGATCGGTTACGAGTATCTAAAGCAAAACTCTGATTTGGAGGAGTTTTTAAAGCTTCCAGACGGCACCGAGGGCTTTGCCGTCGCATTTGATAAAGACAAGCACCTGGAGCTAATCGGCAAGATAGACGCCGCCATAGAGGAGCTCAAAAAGAGCGGCGAATTTGACAAGATGATGGAAAAATACGACCTAAAGTAAATTTACGAGCCCGCACCAAAACGCGGGTTAAATTTGAAACCAAATTTAAAGGAGAGAAAATGAAAAAGATTTTTGCGCTGCTTTTAGCGGCCCTAGCTACGCTTGGCGCCGCCGAGCTAAAGATCGGTACAGCCGCCAACTATCCGCCGTTTGAGTATGTGGACGAGCAAAATAAGATTACGGGCTTTGATATGGATCTAGTAGCAGAGCTCGCTAAACGCGCGGGTTTTGAGTACAAGATCGTAAATATGAGCTTTGACGGCCTCATCCCAGCTCTAAAAACCGGCAAGATCGACGCCGTAGCAAGCGCGATGAGCGCAACCGACGATAGACGCAAATCTATCGATTTCACGCAGGCTTATTATGCGACCGAAAATATCTACTTGCGCGCTAAAGGCAACGACGCTATCGCGAGCAAAGACGCGCTAAACGGCAAAAGAGTAGGCGTACAACAAGGCACCGTCCAAGAGATCGCCGCTAACGCTATCGCAGGCGCTAAAGTCGTGCCTGCCGAGGATCCGGTTCCGCTAATCATGGGACTAAAAAAAGGCAAGATAGACGCGGTCGTACTTGATAGCTCGATCGGCTACGGCTTTTTAAAGAAAAACCCCGAGCTTGAGGAATTTTACAAAGAAAACGACGGTAGCGAGGGCTTTTCTATGGCGTTTGACAAAGGCAAGAAAGCCGATCTAATCGCTAAAATAAACGCCGCGCTTGACGAAATGAAAAAAGACGGCAGCTACGATAAACTGCTAGAAAAATACGATCTGAAATAATGAAAAAAAGCGCATTTTTTACTCTGATTAAATTTTGCGCTTTAGCCTTGCTGTCGGTAAATTTGGTAGCCGAGTTTACCGACATGCAAATCACCCAAACGACCAAATCCAAACGCGAAAAAGTCGTCAAAGAGGTCCTTTTTCTAGAAAAAATTTTAGACTACGATACCTTTGTCTTTAGGCTAAACGCCGCCGTGATCGCTCCTTGCAAGCTTGCAAACGTTAAATTTTATAACGGCGCAAAATGCATAAAAGATAAAAAAGAGCTGGAAAATTTCACCAAATCCTACGACAAAGAGATCAAAAAGATATTTCGTCCGGAGCGCAACTACTACGTGCTAACACTAAAAAATCTAGGCGATAGATGGCTATGCGAGGTAAGCGACGAAAGCAGAATCCTAAACAAAACCCTAGTTAAAAACGGCCTTGCCTCGCCTACTAGCAAAGAGTACCAAAAAATCGACATCAAAGAGGACTGGGCCAAGAAAAATCACGCGGAAATTTACGAGTGCCTAACCGGCAAAAAGCTAGAAGAACCGAAGAAAAAACCTAAAAAAGCCGAAAACAATGCCACCAAAAACGTTCAAACCGAGCAAAACTCTCCAAGTCCGCAACCTACTCAAACGCAGCCGCAAACTCCACCG
>NZ_CALIII010000088.1 GCF_938018145.1 uncultured Campylobacter sp. | reverse complement strand
ACAACATAATAATTCTATGTCCAAATCATCACAGATTAATACACAGATTGAATCCAAAATTTGATTATGAAACTTTAAGTTTTATATTTCCAAATGGAGTAGCAGAAATTGTTGCATTAGATTTTCATTTAGGACATTTAAAATAAGGATTGAAATTTTACCAAAAAGAGATAATCCTTATCAATAAATCGTCCAAAAACTTTAGCTACAATGACACGTAAATTTACGAAAGGAAGAAAAATGAGTAAAATTTACAATCTAAACGCCGACACGAAAGTGATCGCAAAAAGCGTCGTTAGCAAGAGAATTTTTGATTGCGAGAACGCTCACGTCGACGTGTTTGCTTTTGACGCCGGCGAGGAGCTGGATCACGAGATGCTATTTTGCGACAGCCTCGCGTGGGTCGTAGAGGGCGGCGCGAGTTTGCACTACGGCGACAAGCAGATGCGCCTAGGCGGCGAAGAAGCCTGCCTGATAGAGAAAAAAGTATGGCGAAAACTAGTTTTTAACGAACCGACGAAATACGTCTCAATAGATTTTAAGGAGGACTTAATGATAGATCATTTACCTAAGGCGGCTATTTTTAGCCTAGTGGATGCGGTCGAATACGAAGAAGGCAAAATCGTGAGCAAAACGCTCGTCAAAAACGAAAGCGGCTCGATGTCGCTGCTGTCGTTTTCAAAGGACCAACAGCTCTCCACCCACGCAGCTCCCGGCGACGCTCTTTTGATCGCGCTTGATGGCGAGATGAAGCTAACCATCGGCGACGAGCATTTTGATATCAAAAAAGGCGATACCATCGTGCTTCCGGGCAAAATCCCGCACGGGCTAAAGATACCGGAAAAATTTAAAATGTTACTCATCGTAACAAAAGATAAGATGTAGAGTTTCGGGGCGATTGCCCCGACTCGTTTAGGAAATATATGGCAAGATTTATAATAGACGACGAAAACATAAGCATAGATAATCTAGCGACGCTAAAAAAGCTAGGACAAAAAGATAAAATTTATATCGTAACAAACAATAGACAAAAGCTAAGCATCTCCGTTTTGGCGTGGTTTCTGGCGCGAAAAATCAAAATAAAAATCATACTTTTAGAAAGCGCTCACAAGGACTATGCCGATAAAATAATTACGTTTTTAATGGGCAAACTCTCGCATAAAAAAGACAAAATTTACATCGTCAGCAACGATAAATTTTACGACGACGTGATAGATTTTTTTAATAAGCAAGATAAAAACGGCGGCAAATTTCATAAACTCAAATTTGACTTCAATCGCTCGCATACGGCACAGCTCATAGAAGAAAACCGAGACGAAATCGCAATCTTGATACGAAATTCGGGTAGCCTGAGCGAGCTTCATATGAAATTTATCTCAAAATTCGGCAGCAAAAACGGAGCCGGCGTATATAAAGCGCTAAAAGAGGACGCGAGGAAAATTTACAAAAAACCTCAAATAGAAAACGCGCAAAAAGGCGAAGTAAAGCGTATCGCAGCGCCAAATTCCGCAAAATATAGGCCGGTGACGCAAGGCGATGAGCAAAAACTTGACGAGCGAGAAAAGTCGCAAATGGTGTCAAATTTGAGTGGCGAGACTTTACATACTCAAAGCACTTTGACAAAAGAGCAAAATTTAGAAGTTGGTTCGCAAATCGATCAAAATTTAGAAAATAGCTCGCAAAATGTTCAAAATTTGGAGCCAGAAAAACTGCAATCTTTAAAGAGCAAAAACGGCGTAGCGACAAATAATGAAAATTTACAAGAGGCAAAAGCCGTAGAAGCAAATTTGAGCGATGATCTGGG
>NZ_CALIII010000087.1 GCF_938018145.1 uncultured Campylobacter sp. | reverse complement strand
CCTACTCCGATCTCGAAATTTTCATGGCTACGCTGCGTCTGCGCACCCCAATATTTCTCATTCGGAACCTTTACCTCGCCCATCGTGTCTTTTTCTATTCTATATTCCATGCCTTTATCTCCTTTGCTTAAATTAGTATTTGAAATTATATATCAATTATCATAAATTTAATCTTTCGAGATTTTACGCGCAAATTCGATATAATCGCGAAATGAAAAGAGTTTTAGCTAAATTTATCAAATACTTCGCCGCAGTCGCCCTGCTCTGCTTTGTAGCTTTTTTGGCGCTCGACTTCGCCTATCCGCTCGACGTCAAAGCGCTAAAGCGGGAAAATTCGCTCATACTTTTTGATAAAAACGGCCAGATCGTCGCCCTTCGGCCTAGCAGCGACGAAATTTGGAGATTTGAGGCTAAAAACATCCCGCAGACGCTAAAAGATAGCGTTCTTTTGTTTGAGGATAAATTTTTCTACTACCACATCGGCGTAAATCCCTTTGCCATGATCCGCGCTGCCGCGCACAATCTCACGCACTCTAACCGCATCGGCGCATCCACGATCACGATGCAAGTCGCGCGTATGATGAAGAGAGATGAGCGCACCTACGCGAATAAATTTAAAGAAATCTTTACCGCGCTTCAGCTAGAGTGGCACTATAGCAAAGACGAGATTTTAAATTTTTACTTTAACCTCGCTCCCTACGGCGGAAATATCGAGGGCGCGGCTGCTGCTGCGAGGTTTTACTTCGGTAAAGATTTAAGCGAGCTTAGTATCGCCGAGTGCGCGCTTTTAAGCACGATCCCAAAAAATCCAAACGCCAACCGCCTAGATAAAAAATCAAACATCAACGCGCTAAAAAACCGCGTCGCAAAGCTGCTTTATAAAGCGGGCGTGATAGATCAAAGCGCATTTCAAAGGGCACAAAGGGAGCCGTTTAAAAACAAACGCTACGACGCCGTTTATAAGGCTAGGCACTACGCCGCGCAAGCTCTAAAAAACGGCGTTACGCACTCAAATTTGGATCTAAATTTGCAAATTTTACTAGAAAACGCGCTAAAAAATACGGCTACCTCGCTAAAATCAAAAGACGCCTACAACGCCGCCGGGATAATAATCGACAACAAAAATATGAGCGTAGCGGCATACGTGGGCTCACACGACTGGCACGCTCCGCAGGGGCAAAACGACGGCGTAACGATGAGCAGAAACGTGGGCTCGACGCTAAAGCCGTTTATATTTTCGCTAGGACTCGACGAGGGTTTCATCACGCCAAAAAGCCAGATGATAGATACAGAAATTTTCCTCGGAGAGTACGTGCCCAAAAACTACGACAGCAGGTTTTTTGGTATCATCTCAGCGACCGAGGCGCTAGCGCTTAGCCTAAATATCCCGGCTGTTAGCCTAAACAACAAACTAGGCGAAAACTCTCTTTACGAGCTGCTTTCTCGCGTGCATTTGGTGAGCAATTCAAAGGAATTTTACGCCGATAGTATCGCGCTTGGAAGCGCGGAAATGAGCTTGCTAAGCTTAGCCCACCTCTACACTATCTACGCAAACGGCGGCGAGCTAAAACCTCTTGAAGTCGCAGGCAAGACGCTTAGCGGCTACGGACGGCTAATCAGCCCGCAAAGCGCGTATCTAACCTCAAAAATGCTCTCCTCGGCCTCCCGAAGCTACCTAGGCGTCGCGTGGCAATACGCAAAAGACACGCCTCAAATCGCCTTTAAAACCGGCACCAGCTACGGCTCGCGCGATATCTATACGATCGGCGTAAATAACGACTACACGGTTGCGGTGTGGTTTGGTAACTTTAACGGCAAAAAGACGCAAAATTTAAGCGGATTTAGCGACGCTTCGCGCACGGTTTTTGACGTCTTTAAGCTGCTGGCTCAAAAGCAAAAATTGTCTTTTATGAGCGCGCCAGGCGGCATTAAGTCAAAAAAAACCTGCCTTGATGCGTTTAAATTTAAAGAGTGCAGAGATGAAGAGGACGACTGGCAGATAGAGGGCGTTGCGCCAAAAGATATCTGCGAGAGTATCAGGGGCGATGAAGTAGGATTTTTACTCAAAAACGGCGCGATTACTCAAGAAGATATCAAAGATAGTCCTTGTTACTATAAATTTAAAAGCTATAAACCTCTCGTTGCAACGCCGTCAAATAATCAAATTCTGCTAAGCGATGAAAATTTAACTAAAGTTATGCTAAAATGTTACGCATATATCGGCGATGAGATATATCTCAAGATCGATGAAAACGAGTGGGAAAAAGTAAACAACGCGAGCGAAAATACATTAAATTTAACGCAAGGCAAACATAAGCTCGGGTGTCTGGACGAAAATTCGAATTTAAGCGAAATCAATATCGAAATAAGGAGGTTTTAATGCGTTTCAAGTTAGTCGGCTTAAGCCTAAGCTGCATTTTGGCGGCAAATTTAAGCGCCTTTACGCTTGACGGTTCAAGCAGGGCATTAGACGACGGCTCGGTGAGTCTTGGCGTCAAATACGCTCAAAACGAACAGTCTCTCATCGGCAAAGTCACGCACAAAAAGATAATCGAGTGCGCACCCGAGATAACCGGAGCCTTTGAGTACGGATCAAGCCAGATTTTCTTTTACCCTAAAAAGCCTCTTGCAAAAGGCGTAAGCTACTCGTGCAAAAAAGGCGATAGTAAGGTTAAATTTTACGGCGGAGATTTCGTGCTATCAAATATGATCGAGTACTCCGGAGATACCTTTTTAGCGGTGTTTAATGACGAGGTTAGCGAGGATGAGTTTGCCGCGAATTTTAAAATTTACGACAAGCAAAATTTAGCCAAACAAAACATCAAATATAAAATCGTAGCCAAAACGCCTAAAAGCTTTCAGATAAAGTTACTTGAAAGCGGCGACAATTTAGTATTTTCGGTTTCTAAAAACCTCAAAAATACTTCGGGTATAAATTTGGCCGATAGTTTTGAGGTCGTGCAAAAAGTCTCAAATCCCGATGAAAATTTCGTCGATAAGCCAAAAGCCAAGACTATGTTTTTAAACGAAGTCGAAGGCATCAGCCTAGATAACGGCAAACTAGCGGCTAGACTCTATCTTAAAGATTGGATAGATTCTGATAATATTAAAAAATTTATCAAGGTCGAGGGCGTAAATAGCTTTGAAGTTGGCGAAATGGAGTACACTAGCCACCAAGACGCCGACGGCGAGTATTACTACTACTATATCGACATTACCAGTAAAGACTTCAAACCGCAGACAACCTACAAAGTCACCTTCTACAAGGGCTTTGGCGACGACTACTCGATGCTACGAGAAAACTCCTCATTTAACGTAGCTTTCGGCGATCTAAAGCCGTTTTTGGAGTTTACCGATAGCGGCACCTATATGTCTAACCTGGGCGAGATCGGTATAAAAAGCGTAAACACAAACACCGCTAAAGTCGTCGTCGAGAAGCTAAAAGAGCAAAATTTAAGATACTTTTTAAATTTTACCGAGACTCCTTTGGATAACTACGCCGAGGAAGTAGCTAGCAAAAACTACGAGATCGGCGGTGCTCAAAACGAAATGCAAAAAAGCAAGATCAAGCTTGACTTTGCCGAGGGCGGCGACGGAGTTTATCTAGTCACGATCTACTACGACAAAGATAAAAGCGTACAAAAAGCGGTCTATCTAACCGATATCGGCCTAAGCATGAAGGTTTCAAAAGACGAGGTGTTTTTATTTGCCAACCGCTTGAGTAAAAACGAAGTGGTCGCAAACGCGGACGTCAAAATTTACTCCACTAAAAACAATCTCATCGCAAGCGGCATCACAAACGACGAAGGCGTATTTAAATTTAACAAAAAAGACATCGGCAAAGACGTCTCAAGCGCAGTTTTAACGCTAGGTAAAGAGCAGAGCTTCATCGCCCTATCGCAAAACAAACGCCTAAACGAGGAGTCAAATTTAGACGCCAAAGATAGAAGCGAGACGTATAGCGCGTATTTGCATTTTGCTAGCAACATTATCCGTCCGCAGGAAAACATAAAAGGCGAGATCATCATCAAAAACGCGCTGTTTAAGAGCCTCTCAAACATGCCCGTTAAGCTAAAAATCAGAGATCCGCAAAATAAAGTGATCCTAAATAAAGGCGTAAACACCACCGAGCTTGGCGTGATAAATTTCGATGAGCCGGTAAACTCTGGACTAACCGGAACGTTTAAATTTGAAGTGATCTTTGCAAATAAAATCATCGATAGCTACGACTTTTCAGTCGAGTCATTCACTCCGCAACGCATCAAAAACGAAGTTAAGCTAGATAAGCAAATTTACGCTCTAGACGATCTAATAGACGTAAAACTGCAAAGCAACTACCTTTTTGGCGGAGCGGCGGCTAATCTAGAAGGCGACGTGGCGTTAAATTTATATCAGCAAGATTACAAAAACGATAAATTTAAAGAGTATAAATTTAGCAACGGCGAATACGCCGCAAACGGTCTAGATCAGTTTACTAAGCCTGTAACTCTAGATAACGAGGGTAAAGGCGCGACTGCGTTTAAGCTACAAAACAAAGGCAAAATCGCAAGCATTTTAAAAGGCACCGCGGTATTTACCATTAACGACGACGGCAAAAACGTAAGCGCCAGCAACGACTTTAGCGTATATCCTTTTGACGTGATGGTCGGCGTCAGAGCAAACGACACCTACATCGACTCAAACTCCAAACTAACGCTAAATTTCGTCAGCGTCGATCCGCTTAAAGACGAGGAGTTAAAAGATAGACAAAAAGCCGTAGAGATCAAAAAAGCGATCTGGGAATACAACTACGACAAAGAAGGCTATCTAAAATGGAACAAACGCTACGAAAAGGTCTTTAGCGATACTCTTAGCGGCAACGAATTCGTTTATGATTTCAATCAAAGCGGCGACTTCATAGTCGTGGTTTCCGATATCCTAAGCGGCCACTCGGCAAATTTAGATATCTATGTTAGCGGCTGGGACTACGGCGGCACCTTGCAACCGACAAAAGAGCTAGCTAAAGCCAAAATCAAGCTAAACCAAAAAGTCTATAAAAAAGGCGACTCGCTAAACGTAGACGTTAGCTCTGTGCTAAAAAGCGGCATCGGCATCATCACGGTCGAGTCCGAAAACGTCAAAAAGTATAAAGTCGTAAATATAGAAAACAACGTAGCAAACGCTAAATTTGACCTTGATTTCGACTTTGAGGGACTTTACGTCACGGCATCTATCATGCGCGTAGCCGATAACGACACTATGCCGTTTAGAACCTACGACAAAGTTTATGTAAAAGCGGACAAATCATACCGAGCGACGAACGTCAGCATCGAAGCGCCCAAAGTCGTGAAGTCAAACTCCAAATTTAAAACTACCGTAAAAACTGAGCCAAATGCGGAGGTTACGTTATTTGCAGTTGATGAAGGCGTGCTACAAGTAACAAATCAAAAGCTAAAGAGCCCGCTTGACTTTTTTGACAAAATTTTAAACGACGGCGTGCTTGACTACGACATCTACGCAAATTTGAGCGGATTTAAAAAAGACGGTAAAGTACTAAGCTTCGGCGGCGACGCGGCAGCTGCTCTCATGGAGATGAGAATGGCTAAATTTGCCAGCCCTATCGATAAGAAAAACGTCAAAACCTACATCAAAATGCAAACCGCAAAAGCGGGTGCGGACGGCGTAGTGAACTTTGACGTAGAGGTACCTAGCGGCTTCAACTCCGAGATAAATTTGGCCGTACTTAGCGTCATCGGCGATAAGCTTGGCTTTAGTGTAAATGCCGTCAAGGTAAAAGACGACATCATCCTAAAACCGACGCAAACTGCGTATTTGATCCAGGGCGACCAGGTAAACTACACGCTAAGAGTGATAAACACTACTAAAGAGCCAAAAACCGTTGCTCTAAGCATAGATACGAACCTAAATGCGCAGCTAGCAGTCGACAGTATCGAGCTAAAACCTAACGAAAACGCGAAATTAAATTTCGTCATCGATGCTAACGCTACGGGTAAATCATATATAAATTTCACCGCAAACGACGGTAAAAACGGCTATACATACTCGCAAAAGCTTGACGTCATCCACGCCTATCCGCTTAGCACCTACGCTAAAAATTTCCAGGCTACCGTGGAGAAAACATTTAAGCTTGACGAGG
>NZ_CALIII010000086.1 GCF_938018145.1 uncultured Campylobacter sp. | reverse complement strand
TTTTTAAATTTAACGGGCGGTAAAAACGACGGTAAATTTTAAAATTTAAAAGCGTCAAATAGCTTACCGGAGTCGGTTTTACGCCTAAATCGGCCTAAATTTACAGCAAACCGACCGCCAAACGGCGCAAAAGCCAAAACACTGCACGATAAAGCCGCAAAATCTGCTAAAATACGGCAAAAACAAAGGTCAAAATGCTTCTTTACGTCCACATCCCGTTTTGCGAGAGCAAATGTCCATACTGCGCCTTTGGCTCGGTCGTTGGCAAACGAAATTTAACGAGCGCGTATTTTGATGCGATGATTGCGGATTTTAGGGAGCAGATTTTAAAATTTGACGTGAAAAAAGGCGAGATCGAGACGGTTTTTATCGGCGGAGGGACGCCTAGCGCCGTGGACGCGGGCTACTACGAGCGGCTATTTGAGGCGGTCGCGCTATATCTAGCAAAGGACGCCGAGATCACGACGGAGGCAAATCCAAACTCGGCAAGCCTAGCGTGGCTCTCGCAGATGAAATCGTACGGCGTAAATCGCGTGAGCTTCGGCGCTCAAAGCTTTTTTGAAGATAAGCTCAAATTTCTCGGACGCATCCACGACGCAAGCCAGATCTACGAGGCAGTCGCAAACGCCAAAACAGCAGGACTAAAAAATATAAACGTAGATCTCATCTACGGAACGAAGTTAGACACCAAAAAACGCCTCGAGCAAGAGGTGCAAAATATCCGAAATTTGGGCGTTTCGCACGTATCGGCGTATTCGCTAACGCTTGAGGAAAATACGCCCTTTGCCGGCAAAATAAGCTACGCAAAAGATAGTCCGAGGCTGGCTAAATTTATGATAGACCGCATCGAGGAGACTGGGCTAAAACAATACGAAATCTCAAATTTCGGTCAAATTTGCAAGCATAATCTTGGCTACTGGCAGGGCAAAAACTACCTTGCCATCGGTGCTTACGCAGTCGGATTTTGGCGAGATCATCGCTTTTATAACGCTTCAAATTTAAACGCCTACGTAAAAAATCCGCACGCTAAAAAAATAGAAAATTTAAGCGCGGACGAACTAAATTTAGAGCGTATATTTTTAGGCGCCAGAAGCATCGTCGGTATCTGGCAAAACAGCCTAAACGCCGAGCAAGAGCAAAGAGCGCAACTACTAAAAAATAGCGGGAAATTAAAATTTAAAAACGGGCGATATTACGCCAAAAATTTCCTCACCGCGGATGAAATTTCTTTATTTATCGCGGGCTGATTTATGCAAATTTGAGATAAAAAACGCTAAAATGAGCGCTTTAAAATAAAATTTAGGATAAAAAATGTTTGGCATGAGCTTACCCGAGATCATCGTCATAGCCGTCATCGCGGTGCTATTTTTGGGGCCCGATAAGCTTCCTAGCGCGATGGTAGAGATAGCGAAATTTTTTAAAACCGTCAAAAAAACGGTCAATGACGCAAAAAGCAGCTTCGATCAAGAGATAAAAATCCAAGAACTCAAAGAGGATGCGAAAAAATACAAAGAAAGCATCGCAAAAACCACCGAAACGGTGCGAAAAAAGCTCACCTTTGAGGAGCTCGACGAGCTCAAAAAAGGCGTAAACGACGTCACTAGCGGCATCACGGACGGCCTAAACGACGTAAAAAAGAGCGTCGAAGCGGTCAAAAACCCGGGCGAAGCGGTCAAAAACGCCGTGCTGGGCGATAACGAGAAAAAAGAGGCGTAATGTTTGAAGAGCTAAAACCGCATTTAATAGAACTTAGAAAAAGGCTTTTCATCAGCGTCATGACCGTGATCGTGATGTTTGTAGTGTGCTTTAGCTTTTGGAATCAAATTTTAGACTTTATCATCGCGCCACTGCAAAACACTCTGCCCGATAACCAAAAAATGGTCTTTCTCGAAGTGCAAGAGCCCTTTTTCGTAGCGATGAAGGTGGCGTTTTTTACGGGATTTTTGCTCTCGTTGCCCATCATTTTTTGGCAGTTTTGGCTGTTTGTGGCGCCGGGACTTTACGAAAACGAGAAAAAGTACGTAATCCCGTTCGTTATTTCGGCGACTTTTATGTTTCTAGTGGGCGCGGCGTTTTGCTACTACGTCGTCGTTCCTATCGGTTTTGCATTTCTTATAAATTTCGGCCAGCAGCTGTTTTCTGCGATGCTAAATATCGGCGGCTACGTCGGCTTTTTTACGAAATTAGTCATTGCATTTGGCATCGCGTTTGAGCTTCCCGTTATCACCTTTTTCCTTGCCAAACTCGGCCTAGTC
>NZ_CALIII010000085.1 GCF_938018145.1 uncultured Campylobacter sp. | reverse complement strand
TTGAAGCAAAATTGAGCGTGCGCTAGGCATGTAGCCTGCGGAGCGAAAATTTTGCAAAATCTCGGAAAAGCACTCACGAGACAAGCCGCCGCCCAAATTTAATGTTTTCCGCAGCCGCACTCTTTGAGCGCCACCTCCACATCGCAAAAATGCCTATGCTCGCTCGCCAAATGCTCGATAAAATCCTGCTTAGAGCCGTGCGAGATCTCGTGCATGAAAAGATCGTGATTGACGTAGGCGACTTTGGTGGCGAAATTTAGCGTCAAATTTACGTCGTGGCTGATGAGCACAACGCCCGTGCCGTCCTCGTTTATCTGTTTTAGCAGCCTATAAACATCGGCTTGACCCTTCGTATCGATACTGGCGGTTGGTTCGTCTAGCATCAAAATTTTAGCCTTTGCACAAAGCGCGCGCGCGATATAGACGCGTTGGCGCTGTCCGCCGCTTAGATCGCCGATCTTTCGCCGCGTAAATTCGCCCATCCCGACGCGCTCCAGCGCCGCTTCGGCTTCTTTTTTGTCGTCCTTGCCGTAAAATCCAAACAGCTTTTTATCTATCCGCCCCATCAAAACGACCTCGAGCACGCGCATCGGGAAGCTCTGATTTATCGGGATATTTTGCGGGACGTAGCCCACGGCCTTGCTCACGCTAGCGGGCTCCTGGCCAAACACCTCGATCGTCCCGCCGCTTGGCTTGTTTAGCCCTAACATCAGCTTTAAAAGCGTGCTTTTGCCGCCGCCGTTTGGGCCGATGATAGCTAGAAAATCTTTGCAATCGTATTCTAAATTTATACCGTCAAACACGAGGTTTTCATCGTAACCAAAGCTCAAATTTCGCACCGAAATGTCGCTCATAAAACGCTCACCTTACCCGAAATATAAAACATAAAAACGCCAAGCCCCAGCATAACCAAAAGCGCGGCAAACTCGCAACAAGTCCGCAGCGCGCGAAATCTCATCGCGCCCTTTAGCTTAAAGCCGCAAACGGCCGCGAGAAATATCACTGCGCCCATGCCAAGGCCCATAAATACGCCGCTAGCAAGCCCGGCCGCGTAGCTGTTTAGGCTAAAGGCTAGCACGAAAACTAGCAGCGTACCCGGACACGGCACGAGCGATCCGGCTAGCACCACCAGCCACTCGCTAGCGGTTTTTGGCGCCTCATTAGAGGCCATGCAAGCCGCGCAGCCGCACTCGCTCTCGTGAGCAGCGGGGCTAAATTTGGCGGAATTTACGCTCAAATTTGACGCTGAGGCTAAATTTGAGCCAAAAACTTTACTCGCCTCGTTTGCGCCTTTTTCGCCCGAGACAGGCGCGGCGGCAAAGCTAAATTTAGGCTTTAGCGCCGTTTTTTTAAGCTTAGCATAGATCATATAAAGGCTCACGCAAACGATCGCTACGGCTGATATTTTCGTCATCGCGCCCGCTATGTCGCTGACCTTGTCTGTCAAAAACGCGTTTAAAAAAACGTAGCTAAAAAGCACGAGCAAAAACGCCCCCGCCACGTGTGTGAAGCCGACCTTCATCGCAAAAGCCAACGCGCGC
>NZ_CALIII010000084.1 GCF_938018145.1 uncultured Campylobacter sp. | reverse complement strand
TTTTAAAGCCGTTTGCACTACAATTTCTATAAAGATTATCAAAATAAAAAGGAAAAACGAGATGGAAAAGATCGCATTTGCGGATATCGTCTCCGAAACGCTACTTATAAATTTATACTTTAGAAGTAAGGAAAATGAGGAGGCCAAGCCCATACTAAAAGACGAATTTTCAGGCGACGTCGCGAGCAGGATCGATTATGATTTCGCCAAATTTGACCGCTCTACGCTAAGCAGGGTCGGCACGGTGATACGCGCGAGGTTTTTTGACGACTGCATACTTAAATTTACGCGCGAGCACCCGAGTGCCGTCATCGTTCAAGTAGGTGCAGGGCTTGATACCAGGCCTCTTAGGCTAGCTCCCGTTTGCCCCGAGGCGACCTTTTACGACCTTGATTTGCCCGATGTCATCGCCCTTCGCGATAAGCTCGTGCCAAAAGCGCCGCGAAACTACAGCCTAGCGTGCTCGATGCTAGAAACCGCGTGGATGGACGAGTTAGCGAGAAAGCACGCGGGCGCGAAGTTTATTTTCGTGCTAGAGGGCGTGGCGATGTATTTTGAAAAGGCGGTATTTCGGGAGTTTGTGCTAAATTTGAGCGAGCGGTTCGAGGGGCTTTTGCTCACCGATTTGATAAACAAATTTGCCGCAAGGTCAAACGCGCGCAAGCACGACGTGCTTAAATTTATGAAAGGAGACGTTAAATTTAAGATGAGCGTAGAGGGCGCGGACGAGGTCGAGGCGTGGGATAAAGAGCGCATCAAGTGCCTAGAAATCGGCACCATGACAAATATGTACAAACACCGCTGGGGGCTTATCGCGCGCATGCTGGGCTACATAAAGCCGTTTCGCGAGGCGTGCAGGATGTTTGTTTTCGCTCTAGGTAAGCGCGGGTAATTCGCTCAAATTTCAGCTAAATTTAGCGGCAAATTTGACTGTTTTGCGTCCTAACCCGCACCTTTATGACGCTAAAACGTTACGCGCGCTAAATTTGACGCCGCCGCAAAACGCGATCGAGCTCAAATATAAGTTTGCGCTTATTAAATTTTAGCTATAATCCAGGCTTCATAGATGGGTGTCCGAGCGGTTGAAGGAGCACGCCTGGAACGCGTGTAAAGTGCAAGCTTTCGAGGGTTCGAATCCCTTCCCATCTGCCATAATCTTATAAAACTTAACCCAAAAATTTTCCACAAATTTAACGCAAGAACAAAAAATGATAAAGATAAAACACATAAACGAAGATGATTACGCGCGGATTTTCGTATTCGGCGATCTGCACGGCTGCCTCGGGCTTTTTAACCTGATGATTAAAAAGATAAATTTGACCAAAAAGGATTTGGTTATTATTTTAGGCGACAGCTGCGACCGCGGCGAGGATACGATCGGACTATACAAAAGATACGCCGAGCTAGTTAGAAACGGATACGCGCTGATCCACGTGCTGGGAAATCACGAAAAAATGATGATGGACGGGTATTTTGGCGGCGATACGCTAGATCATCAAATTTGGCTTAGAAACGGCGGCGATAAAACCAAAAGGTCGATCTACAAGCGAAATTTAAACAGCTTCGCGCTCTCGTGGCTAAAGGATTTTATCGGCGATATGCCCCACGT
>NZ_CALIII010000083.1 GCF_938018145.1 uncultured Campylobacter sp. | reverse complement strand
TTTTGTTCTTTTAGTTCGCCAATTTGCGAGAGTAGAAATTCGTTCACGTCAAATTCGCCGGCCTTAGCGGCTTTTTTTGACTCCGAGTTTTTGGCGGATTTTGAAGTTTTGGGCGCTGATTTGGGTGCGGTTTGGGGCTCGTAGCCTTCTAAAACCACGTATTTTACGCCGTCTTTTTCAAAGGTCTTTAGCGTTCCGCGACGAATGCGGTTGTAGACGGCTTCCTTGGTTACGCCTAAGATTTCCGCGGCCTCGCTCACGGGCACTTTGGACATATTTTTCCTTTGATCGTTAAATTTGGCGTAGATTATGGCAAATTTTGGCTTTGATGCGAGTTAAACGGGAGTTTGAAAAAAGAAAAGGCCGCCGAAGCGACCCTTTTGGTTAGAGCTTTGACTCGTAGCGTCTAAGCATATATAGACGTTTAAGCATTTTCTTGCGAGCCGCGATTTTTTGTTTTTTGCGGATCTCGGTCATAGGCTCGAAAAAGCGTCTTGCGCGAACTTCAGTCACGACAAGGTTCCTGTCGGTTTGCTTTTTGAACTTTCTGTAAGCTTCGTCAAAAGACTCGTTAGGATGTACCTTAATACCAGGCAACGTCCTCACCACCTTTCAATTAAAATAGACGGCTATTATAGCAGAAATTTAGTAAATTTGAAAATTTATAAAAAATTAATCGCATTAAAACTATAATCTATCAAAAATTATCACTACTTTGTAATCAGGATGAATTATGACAAAAGAAGAGTATAAAAATTATTTCAAATTTGCTAGCAAACGCTATATCGCCTACATCCTGATAACCTGTACCGCGCTTGTTTTGCCTTTTATATCTATCGGCGGAAATCAATTTTTCCTATTAAGCTTTGAGCGCAGCGAGCTGCATCTGTTTTTTGCCAAATTTAACGTCCAAGAGCTATTTTTGATGCCTTTCGTGCTCATCATTTTTTTTATTTTTATATTTTTTATGACGAATTTAGGCGGCCGCGTCTGGTGCGGCTGGAGCTGTCCGCAGACGATATTTCGCGCGATCTACCGTGACCTCATCCAAACTAAAATTTTAAAAATCCGCAAAAGCGTCTCAAATAAACAAACACTCGCCGAGGGCGGCGCTAAAAACGCGCTAGCAGTCGCGATCTGGAGCGTTTTGGCTTTTATCGCGGCGGCAAATTTTCTCTGGTTTTTTGTTCCGCCGCAGGACTTTTTCGCTCAAATTTCAAATCCCGCCGAACATAAAATTTTACTCGGAGCTTGGCTTGTTATCGCGGCGTTTTTGATATTTGACGTCGCGTTTTTGGGCGAAAATTTTTGCGTTTACGTCTGCCCGTACGCTAGAGTGCAGTCCGTGATGATCGATTCTGACAGCGTGCAGGTCATATACGACGAGACGCGCGGCGGTAAAATTTATGATGGTCAAACCAAACTCTGGAAAAAGCCGCCCGATCCGCAAAACGAATGCACCGGCTGCGAGGCCTGCGTGAAAATTTGCCCGACACACATCGACATCAGAAAAGGCATGCAGCTAGAGTGCATAAACTGCCTAGAGTGCGTAGATGCCTGCACCAAAACGATGTCGGGGCTAAATTTGCCTAGTCTAATTAGCTGGACGAGCTCAAATTCGCTAAAAACCAAGCAAAAAGTGCGGTATTTGCGCTTTAAAACCATCGGCTACTGTGCCATCATCGCTATCGCCGCGACCGCGCTAACGCTAATGAGCGCCAAAAAAGAGAGCATGCTGCTAAATATCAACCGCACGAGCGAGCTATATAAGATAAATAAAAGCGGCGAAATCGAAAACGCTTACGTGTTTTTGTTTGAAAACACCGACGCGCACGCGCATGAGTTTTATTTTGACGTTAGCGCGGACGGAGCTAAAGCGCCGATAAAAATCGAGCGCCCAAAGACTCAAATTTCGTTAAAAGCAGGCGAAAAAAAGAGAGTCGTAGTCGTGCTAAGCGCGCCTAAATCGGCATTTGCCGGTACAAACGA
>NZ_CALIII010000082.1 GCF_938018145.1 uncultured Campylobacter sp. | reverse complement strand
CCGTATAGTATCTGTCGCTTGCCGCGGCTATATTCACGTTATTAAAGCTTTCAGTCGCGTCTACGTCGCCATCCTCGATGATAGTTAGCTTGCCATCGTTATGCTTAAGTAGCGCGCCATGCACGGTGTAGCTGTCGATAGCGACGCTTGGACGAAATCCCGGAGTTACGTAGTATTCGCCGGCACTCACGCTAAGATCCAGATCGTAGCTTCCGTTTGGATAAAATGTGATCTTTTTGGTTACGCTAGAGCCTTCCAAATTTTGCGTTAAAACTATGCTTTTTGGCTCGCTAGTTAAATTTATCTCGCTAACGTCGCTTGCGTAGGCTACCTTAAAAGCTTGCTCATTTAAAGCTTTGTCGCTAAAGCGTACTTCAAGCGGTAACGGCTGAGTGCCGGCTAGCTCTATGCGCTCATCCTCGGCGTTTTTATATTTTTCGTCATTTAGATAAAATTTAGAAATCCTGCCTAGCTCGTCGATACGCGCCTCAAAGTGCTCACCCTTTATCACAGCGATCTCGCGGCTTTGCGTCGCTACGGCTTGCGGAGCGCTAGTAGCCGATGCGGTATTTGTACTCGGAGCGGCATTTGCTTGCCCTGCCTGCTGCGCTGCAACGGTTTGGTTTTGATCTAACGGCAAATTTTTAGGAATAAAAAAATGATCATAAGCGATAAAAAAGATAAAAGATAAAACGGTCGCTAATATCACGCGTTTTTGAACTGACATATTGTCTAACACTATTTTTCCTTTTGAAAGTCTAAATTTTTAATAACGTAGAATTTATTTTTTTTATACGGGACGAACCAAAATGCGATATGTGATTTTAAATTTTGATTGGATATAAAAAAAGAGTTGAAATTTTTACTAATAACGGGGTAGTCGATGCCGCCCTTAAAGAGTTGATTACAGCGTAAAATTCTAAAAATAACCGCAAAGAGCGCTGAGAAAAAGCCGTTAAATTTAAACTGCCAAACGGCAAATTCCGAGCATGAGGGATAGTATCTGCAAGACTTCGGAGTAAATTTGGAGATATAATCTTGATACGCTTTTATCAAAAATAAAATAGCTTGTTTTATCATTTTCATATGCCTGATTTTATACATCCGAGTTTTTTCATAGCCCAAGAGATATTTTTTTTGAGCTTTAAAAACGAGCTTTTATCTAGCCCGTTTTTAACGACTATCACGTAAATGCCGTCCGCAAGCTCGTTTGAAATCTCGACAATGACCGCTCGCAAAAGCCTCTTGCAACGATTGCGAACGACGGCTTTGCCCACCTTTTTGCTGGCTACGACGGCTAATTTGTTTTCATTGCAAGGCTTAAAAAAGACTATCGCCTCCTCGCAGTGCCATTTGACGGCCTCTTTGTAGACGCTTGAAAACTCCTTTTGGCTGCTTATAGGGCTAAATTTGCTTAAACGGCCAATCTTGCTCTGCCTTTTGCGCGTCTTGCGTTTAGCACTTTGCGGCCGTTTTTAGTTTTCATGCGGACGCGAAACCCGTGAGTGCGTTTTCTAGGGGTTTTATGGGGTTGGTATGTTCTTTTCATAAATTTTTCCTTATGGTGATTTTGATATAAGTCGGTGATTTTATCAACAAATCGCTTAAAATCCTTTTAATAAATTTTTAAACTTCGTTTTAAAATAATAAAAATATAATCGCTCATTAAAATTTAGGAGAAAATTTTGCCTTACGTTATTAGAAAAGCATCCAGGGCCGACATCCCGGCCGTTTGCGAGCTAGTTAAAGAGCTAGCCGCATACGAAAAAATGAGCGATGAAGTAAAATTTACGCCCGAAATTTTCGCGGGGTCTATTTTTGAGAAAAACTACGCCCGTGTTTTAGTCTGCGAAACAGAGGGCAAAATCATAGCTTACGCCATATATTTTTATACGTTTTCCACGTTTTTGGGACTTGGCGGGATTTATTTAGAGGATCTATACGTCCAAAAAGAGCATCGCAACAAAGGCATAGGAAAAGAGTTTTTTAAATTTTTAGCCAAAATTTGCAAGGACGAAAATCTGCAACGTCTCGAGTGGGCGTGCCTGCACTGGAACGAGCCCGGCATCAAATTTTACGAAAAAATGGGCGCGAAAAACCAGTCCGAGCAGTGGAGAAACTACTGCTTGGACGGCGAAAATTTAAGCAAACTAGCGCTTTGATTTATCTGTTTTTAACGCCCTTTTGGATATCATCGCGCGATGAGTTACGCAAACGAAATTTTAAGAGAACTTTACTATCTGAGGGCGTTCGGATATAAATTTGCCGATTTTTCGCCTTCGACAGCGGCCTTGCCGAGAAGTCTTGCCGAGCTAAACGCAAGCATCAAAGAGTGCAATCTATGCGAGCTTTGCAAGAGCGCAAATCACGCACTAACGGGCCTTGGCGATAAACGCGCCAAAGTAGTTTTCGTATTTGATGCGCCAAACGCCGCTGAGGATGCGAGCGGAGAGTTTTTGGCTGGCGACGATAAGTTTTTGCAAAATTTAAACGAGCTAGCAGGACTTAAAAAGGACGAAATTTACGTCACGAGCCTGCTAAAATGCAAGCCCGCCGCCAAAGCTCCGACAAACGCTTACGAGCTTTGCGAGCCGTATTTTAGCGCGGAAGCCCGTCTAGTCGCGCCAAAGCTCATCGTAGCGCTTGGCGAAGAGGTTTTTTACAAAATGATAAAACAAAGCGCGCAAAGCTTTGAAACCATAAGGGGAAACATAATGAAATTTAAACACTCGGCCTTGCTGGCGACCTATTCGCCCACAGTCGTAGCGAAAAATCCAAGCAAAAAAGAGCTGTTTTTCAACGATCTAAAAAAGATAAAAGAGTACCTATGAGAAAAATTTTAACCGTTTTATTGATCTGTTCAGCGCTATTTGCCAGGAGCGACAAGCCATCAGATATCCCGCCGGCTAGCGAAATTTATATAAATTTAGAACCCGTTAAATGCAGCGACGCATGTTTACTAGAACTCGTTAGAGAGGGTCTTTTGCACAGCTTTTTAGCTCGCTACGAAGGCAGCTCCAATCAAGAAATTTTACAAGCCTTTAACGCCCTAAACGGCTCATACGTAAACGCCGGCACCGAAAGCCTGACTCCAAGCTCAAACGCCGAGTTTAAGATCGCCGTCATCATCCCGCAAGATAGCATAAAAAGCTACGCCGGCGTCGTCTCAAACGCGGTTATAGCCTATGTAGTGAGGCAAAATGCCGCCATCGAAGTTAAATTTTACAACATCGGCAACGAAGCCCCAAGCGCTATCGACGGCGCACTAGCACGCGCTAGAGGCGAAAATATCTCCTATATCATCGCGCCGTTTACGCCTGTTGGCGCAAAATATCTAAACGAGGTTCTAGATCCGTCCATGACGGCTTTTGTGCCGACTCTGCACATCTCTAGCGTCGATTCGCCGCAGGATAATTTGATATTCGGCGGTATAGACTACAAAGGGCAGGTTGAAAAGCTACTAAATTTCTCAAACGGCCAAGTCGCGGCATTTTCTGACGGTAGCGCGCTAGGAGCAGCACTAAACCGCTACGCTGACGAGTTTAGCGGCGGGCTAGCCTACGAAAACGAGATCGCAAACGGCGTCACCGACCTAAAGTCGATGCTATCTGGCAACTCCAGGCTAAGCGGCGCGACCGTTTTCCTAAACGTTCCGCTCGTAAAAGCTTCGATGGTGAGCTCTCAGATGCGCCTTTACGACGTCAAATTTAACGCCCTTTTAAGCACGCAAATCAACTATGCGCCGAGCATCTTTAAACTCATGCAACCGCAAGATAGAGAAAAGCTCTACATAGCAAACTCGATCTCCAAAACCGACGGCGCGCTAGACTCAAACAACGAAATTTTGGGGCAAAATTTGAACTTCAACTGGGTGGGTTACTCCACTAGCGCCGGGCTTGACTACATCTACGCGACCTACCTAAACCGCGGCGCGCAGAGGCTTTTTAGCCAGAGCGTCGAGGACTCGCAGATCGTATACGATACGAAGGTTTTAAAAGCCGGCGAATACGGCTTTTACGAGCAATAAGAGGAGAGAAAATCCACTATCTCCTCGCCCATCTTAGCAGGTCTTAGGTTGCTAACAAACGCAACCTCGATGTCCGCTTCAAAGACGAGCTCAGGCTCGCATTCGCCGCTTAAATTTGCGATTTTATAAATTTTCTGATTTATGAGCGCGGAGGCTTTTTTTAGGTTTGCCACGCTCGTTTTTACCTCGAGCAGATCGCCCAGGACGGCCGGTTTTTTAAATTTCGCCCGAATCTCGCTCACGACAAAATGCCCGTCCTTACTAAAAGGCTTAACATCCGAGTCAAAAAACATCTGGCTGCGCGCCCTTTCGCAGTATTTTATATAGTTTGCGTGATAGACTATGCCGCCCGCGTCGGTATCTTCGTAGTAGATTCGTATTTTCACAGTCGCTCCTTAGGCTTTTAGATCAAGCCCCATTTTACCGACTTTTCTTAAAAGCTCCATTATATCCACCCCTTTTTCCTGTTCGGCTTTTAAGAAATTTTCAAAGAATTCTCGTCTGATGTCTTTATCTACGTATGTTTTGCTTTTGCTAGTAGCCTGGATAGGCTTAAATTTATTCTCTTCGGGCGTTTCTTTAGGAGCTTGATCGCTTACTGCACTTTCTTTTAGGGCTATATTTTGTAGCACGTCTGCGATACTCTCGCCTTTGTTAAACGCATCTTTTAAGAAATTTAAAAACTCTTTTTTAGTTGCTTCATCTGCGTAGCTCACCTGTTTTACCATCTCTTGTCCCCAAAAGACCGCAGGCCGTTTTCCTGATATCTGGTCGAAATTTAGCTTGCCGTCTTTGAGCGAGATTTTGACCTTTGCGTTCTCTCCTAGTATCTTTTCGGCGGCAACCTCAAGCCATTTATCTTTAAATTTTTCCAAATCCATATCGGAGTCTAGTAGGTTTGCCATATCGACCGCCATTTTAAGTCCGGTACCTTTCGTATGACCAACTCCAAAGCTTCCTAGATCCACACTAAACGCACCCATAAACCCATCTACGCTAAAAACATCGTTTTCCATGTTTGAACTACTTTGCAAGACCTTCGTGCTATCTATAAATTTCTTTAGCTCTGCGACCTTATCCTTGCTCATGCTTGGATCAAGCCCGTTTATCTTGCCCCAAACGCTGATTTTATCATCTTCCGTATAGCCGCTTAGCGAATACGCCTTACGCGCAACCACGGGATCATAAGGTTTATATATCGGTTTTTTAAAGCCCATTTTTATAGCAAGAAGCCTATTTTGCTGCTTGTCGTTTAGTTTTGAAAACTCTACGTTTTGCGCCCAAACGGCAAGCTCGTTTTCGTCCAGTTCGTCAGAATCGAGAGCATAATAATCGATCGGTTCGGTCAAATTTGATCGAGACGGCGCCGAATTTGAGGTTAAATTTATAGCCTCTTTTTCCTCGCGTGCTTTTAAATTTCGCTCGTGAGCGCTACTAAAATCATAGTTTACGTTTGCGTTAAATCCGTTTACGCCGCTTATCATATTAATCCTTTATGCTTTTACGTCAAATTTGCCTAGTTTTGCTAGTTGATTTAAAATTTCAGTTATATCCGTCCCTTTTTCGCGTTCGGCTTTCAAGAAATTTTCAAAGAACTCGCGTCTGATGTCTTTATCCTCGTAAGTCTTGCTTGTGCTCGTAGCCTGGATGGGTTTAAATTTAGCTTCGGCTCTTTGCTTAGCTAAATTTTCGTTGTATTCTCTCATCTCTTGATTGATTTTTGCCACGGCTTCCTTGTGGGCTTTAGTAGTTTTCTCGATATCTTCCGCGTAGAGTTTTTTAAATTCTTCTATACTGATGTCGGTTCTTTGCAGCAAAGCAGCTCCGACGCTGCCCATCGCAGCGTCTTCGGGCAAAGAGTTTTTAAATGCTTTTAGCTCCTCTTGCTCCTCTTTTGTTCCGAGCCCCAAAAGCTTGCCCCAAATAGTCGGTTTGCCGTCTATCGAATCGGATTGTAATAACCTAGAATACCTCGCCAGCATACCGTCTACGGCCTCTTCCATGGTTTCGGGCTCTTTAGCTCGCAGAGTCTTTATCTGCTCGGGCGTATATTTCTTGGACAATATATCGTCGATTTGATTTATAGCTTTAGTTATCCAGCCTTCTTCGCTCTTGTCTATTTTAATAACTTCTTTTAGTAATTCCTCGCTGGGCCTGCTTTGGTATATCTGAATTTGTCTTTTTACGTCTTCTTTGTTGTTTGAAGCTTGCATTTGCTCGTTCGCCAAATTCGTTTTAGCGGTTTTATCTGCAGGAGTTAAATTTGAC
>NZ_CALIII010000081.1 GCF_938018145.1 uncultured Campylobacter sp. | reverse complement strand
CACACTGTGCTATCATGTTTAATTCTATTAGCGACGGTGGGTAGTCTCCTCCGCCCATCTCCTCCCTAATATTCATGCAACCTTCTTTCATTTTCAGCCATACTCTCTGTGCTGCAATAAAGTCATTTTTGCTAGGCTCTTTTGCTGCTAGCTTTGTTTTATCGTTAGTAAACCTTTGCAATACGCTCTTATATTTTATGTTTAAAACTTTATCGTAAATACTCATTTCAAAATCAGTGCAGTTTGCCAGCTGTCCAAATTGGCCTTTATCGGATGCCTCCTGGCAGTCACGATTTATTTTCTCACTTATTATGTCACCATAATTCCATTCAAATTTTACATAATCAAGTGACGAGCCTTGCGTCGTGAGATCAGCCTGTATACATCCAATCACTTGATCAGCAGTTTGAGAGTTCATTATACATTTTTTCGTATTTTCAGAGACATAGTCCGATCCTCCGCCGTAGACCGTAGCAGCGACCACAAGTGGCAAAAAGAGCTTTTTCATATATTTTCCTTTAATTAAGATTCAATGCTCATTATACGAAGTTTTACTTTAAATTTACGTATTTTACCCCATATTTTTTTACCTTCCAGCCCAAAATATACAATCTCAAATATTTATTTCACATTCGCATACTTCAAACAACGTTATATACGAATCGGATCTAGATCTCGACCCTTTTGTAGGCTCGCACGAGATTGAGGAGCTCAAAAACTTTAGCGCAAAAGCAGTTTCAGAGAACGAAGTGCGAGTAAAATTTGAGCTATTTGGCGAAAAACGCGATATAACTTTACGCCTAATTTGCGACAAAGATTGCCTATTTGGCGACGTAAAGCTTAGCGACGGAGGCTCGTTAAAGGCTAAGATTAAGAAATCTCTAAAAGCGGCGTATCCGAGCAATTACGGCAAAATTTTTAAAGAGTGAGCGTAAAATTTGAGAGTTTAACGCGCCGTTTGGTTTCAAATTTGCCCATAAAGAGCGGCGCGTAGAGTAAAGCGCGAGCTAGCGATAACTCACGCCGATAAATTTATATTTTTTTATACGGAGCTTGTCCTGCTTCGTAGAAGTTATTGCCCTCGCTATCTATCGCTACGATAGCCGGGAAATCCTCGACCGTAAGTCTAGCGACCGCCTCAGGGCCAAGCTCTGGATAGGCTAGCACTTCGTACTTTTTGATACTTTGGCTAATCAGCGCGCCCGCGCCGCCGATAGCGACCATATAGACGCAGCCTGATTTTTTCATCGCTTCGACGACGGCCTCAGAGCGGTAGCCCTTGCCGATCATACCGTTGATGCCTACTTCGTTTATCATCGTCGGAGTGTATTTGTCCATGCGTCCGCTAGTTGTCGGCCCGGCTGCGCCTATGACGTCGCCCGGTTTTGCGGGGCTTGGTCCTAGATAGTAGATCGTCTCGCCGGCTAAATTTACGGGCAAGGCCTCGCCGCGAGCCAAAGTCTCGGTTAGCGCCTTGTGCGCGGCGTCGCGAGCTGCGATGATGGTGCCGCTTATTAGCACGTTGTCGCCAGCTTTTAGGCTTTTTACGACATCTTTATCAAACGGCGCGGTTATCTTTTTTACTTCTGACATCTTTTCTCCTTAAATTTCAGCTTCGGCGTGGCGAGCGGCGTGGCAGTTGATGTTGATAGCGACCGGTAGGCCCGCGATGTGGGTCGGATACCACTCGATGTTTACTTTTACCGCGGTCGTGTCGCCGCCTAGTCCTTGCGGTCCAACGCCCGTTTTGCAGGCGAGCTCTAGTAGTTCCTCTTCTAGTTTGGCGTATCTAGGGTCGGGGTTTTTGCTGTCTGCGGCGCGAGCGGCTGCGTATTTTGCCATTAGCGCGGCCTTATCCATCGTGCCGCCTATGCCTACGCCGATCACCATCGGAGGGCAAGCATTTGGACCTGCTAGCTTAACGGTGTCTAAAAATACCTTTTTCACGCCTTCTAGGCCGTCTGCGGGCACTAGCATCTTTAGAGCCGATTTGTTCTCGCTACCAAAGCCCTTTGGAGCGACTTTTATGTGGATTTTATCGCCCCTTACTATCCTTACGTTTATGACGGCAGGGGTGTTGTTTGTCGTGTTTTTGCGCTCAAAGATCGGGTCGTTTACGACTGATTTGCGCAGGTAGCCGCCCACGTAGCCGTCTTTTACGCCCTCGTTTATCGCGTCCTCTAAAAATCCGCCCTCGATATGCACGTCTTGACCGATATCGACGAACACTACCGCCATGCCCGTGTCTTGGCAGATCGGCGCGACGCGCTTCTGGGCTAGATCGGCGTTTTGGAGCACCTTGCCTAGGATG
>NZ_CALIII010000080.1 GCF_938018145.1 uncultured Campylobacter sp. | reverse complement strand
CAAGCAAAATGATAGCTAAAAACAAACCCGCCTATCAACCTATAAGCCTTATTTTAGCCAGCCACTCGTCCAGCGTTTTTTCAAAGCCGATGCCGTTGCTCTCGTAAAATTTAAGCGGCTTTTCGAGATATTTTTGCTCTACCCAGCCGCCAAAGCTATGCGGATACAGATAGTCCTTGGCCTCGGGCGCGGTGTTGATGAGATATGGCGGTATAGCTAGCGGCGGCTCGTTTTTGACATAGGACAGCGCGGCGTTTATGGCCTTGTAGCTGGAGTTTGACTTTGGCGAGTGAGCCAGATACATCGCGCATTGAGCCAGGATTATACGAGCTTCTGGAAAGCCGATCTTGCTAACGGCAGCTAGCGCGTTAGCGGCTAAATTTAGCGCGTTAGGGTTTGCGTTACCGATATCCTCGCTGGCAAATATCGCCATCCTTCGCGCGATAAAATCAGCGCTCTCGCCCGCGTCGATAAGCCGCGCCAGATAGTACATGACGGCGTTTTCATCGCTTCCCCGCAGGCTTTTTATAAATGCGCTCGCTAACCCGTAATGCACATCGTCCTCACTAACTCCTTCGCTAACGGCGTTAGCTCGCAGCGTTTTTAAATTCTCTAACGTTATTTTTTCATCCAGACTCACGGCAAACTCGAGCAAATTTAAGAGTCCTCGCGCGTCTCCGCCGCTACTTTTTACGAGATAGGCCTTGGCTTCGTCCGAGATGTCAAATTTGACCTCGCCTCTCACGCGTTCAAGCAGCTTTTCAAAATCCTCGCTCGCAAGCGGCTTAAACTCAAAGAGCATCGAGCGGCTACGGATACCCGAGCTTAGCGTGAAATATGGATTTTCCGTGCTGGCTCCGATGATGGCGGCGCGGTAGTTTTCCATCGGGATTAACAGGGCTTCTTGCTGCGTTTTGCTGAGGCGGTGGATCTCGTCGATGAAAAATAGCGGCTTAGAAAGCGCGTTTTCGTGGTTTTTTAGGATTTTGCGAAACTCCTCGATCTTGAGATTTCCGCCGTCAAATTCGTAAAAATCATACTCCATCGACCGCGCGACGACGCGAGCAAAACTCGTCTTGCCGCAGCCTGCGGGTCCGTAAAATATACTGTGCGGGATTTTTTTGTTTTCGATAAATTTTTTAAAAACGCCCACCAGCTCGCGCTGTCCGCAGATCTCGTCTAAGCTCGTTGGACGAAATTTCAAGGCGAAATTTTGCAAATTTGCTCCTTTTAAATTTTAAGACATTATAGTCAAATTTAAATTAAGAAGCGGATTTGCGGGGGTGGACTAATCAAATTTGAGCTGGTAAAAAAGCAAAATTTGACGCTAGCACCCTACTCCCAGCAAATGCGAAATTTAAACCAAAACGAGTCCTCAAAAACAGCAAATTTTACGGCAAAAGCGAACCAAATTTAAGCCAAATTTAGCTCGCTCGCCGCGTCAAATTTAAAACGTCTTTTCAAAATCTACGTAGAAGTTTCTGCCTTTGCCCACTCTGGTCGTATCTTTAAATCCGTTTGCGAAAATGTACTCTTTGTTAAAGATATTGTTTACGCCAAAGCTGATTTTTAGCCCTTTGTTTAGCAGATAGCTGTCGAAATTTTTCGGCTCCCATCTACCTTTAAAATTTACGATAGTAAAGGTTTCATCTACGTATTCGTATTTTTGACCGCGCACGACGTAGTATTTCTCGTCGTTGTTAGGCCTAAACCAATGCGTCATATCGCCGCCCAAACTAAGCCCCCACGGCTCGTATCTATACATCGCGCCCAAAGTTAGCTTATCAGCATAGACGGTGAGTATCTTTTTGGTCGCTTTGTCGTAAATTTTCGTATGATCGTATCCGAGCGAGAATGTAAGGTTGTTTATCGCGTATTTGGACTCGATCTCGATACCGCGACGTTTTGCGTTATCGACGTTTTCGTACATGCCGTAGCGTCTGCCCGGCGCTTCGGCGTCAAACGGCGGATTGCCTTTATCCGGTCTTGCTTTTAGATTTATCATATCTTTGATGTTGCCGTCGTAGTAAGTGGCTTTAAAATACAGCTCGTCATCGCCCAAAAGCCCCTGCTTGTCGATAGAAAAGCCCACTTCGTACTCTTTTGCGATCTCAGGTTTTAGGTCGGGGTTTGGTATGTACCAGTAATGCGGATTTAGCGGGCCGGCCGATGACGTTTCGTTTGGCGTCGGTCCTCTAAATGTCTCTGCGTAGCCTGCGAGTAAATTTATACCGTCAAAAACCTCATACGCAAGGCCCAGTTTTGGAGAAAATCTAGACTCCGAGTATGAGTTGCGATCGCCGCTTTTGACTCCGCGTTTAAATTTATCGAATCTACCGCCCAGAGTAAACTCGAACTTGCCTACGCTAAATACGTCTTGCGCGTATATACCGAGGTCTTTGTAAAAATTCGGAAACGAACCAAAGTCGCTAAGCGCGCCGTTGTACCAAAATATCGCGTCCTCTTTTCTGTGTTCGTAGTCGATGCCGGTAACCAGCCTGTGCTCTAGCATGCCGGTGTCAAAGAGGCTTTCGTTTTTGAGCCTAACGCCCCATCTGTCGTCTTTGTTTTTGTAGTCGATATAGACTGGATTGCCTCTGCTAAAGCCCGTTCTGATCCTATGATTTAG